>DQTU01000021.1 GCA_015662615.1 Campylobacterales bacterium
ATTGCCAAGAGAGAGGTGATTGACGATTTGAAAAAAATTATTGCTCTTCGAGGTGTTGTGGGGGATAAGATACTGTTGATAGAAGTGTTAAATATCATCGAAAGTAAAAATATTGATTTTGTGGATGCATTGATAAGTGCTAAGAGCAAATTGTATGGTTATGGGAAGCTTCGTTTTGATCCAGATATTGAGAAGTGTTGATTAAAAAACATTTCAAAATGAAAAAAACTAAAAGTAAACTATTTTTTATATTATAAAACTAACAGGACTTTCAAAAAAAGAGGTTGATAAAATAGTACAATAAGTCGTAGAGAAAAATTTTCTCTACGCTTTCTCTCTATAGCTCCAAACAAACACCAACGGTATAAACACCAAAGTTAAGAATGTTCCCACGATAAGTCCACCAATCGCTACAGCACCTAAAGGAGCGAGTCTTTCAAGTCCTATCGCCCAACCAAGTGCTACTGGTATCATTCCCGCTGAAACGGCAAAGGCGGTCATAAGAACAGGTCTTGTTCTTATCGTGATACTCTCTTTCATAGCTTCTACGGCACTCAAGCCTTTTTCCATTCTCTCGATAGCAAAGTGGATGAGTAAAATCGCATTATTTACGATAACACCACTTAGAAGCATAAATCCCATCATTGCAGGCATGGAAGTGTGATAGTTAAGTATCAACATAATCCATGAAGCACCGATAATTGTCAGAGGGATAGAAACTATGACAAGTAGCGAAATTTTGACAGAGTTAAACATCGGAATAAGGGTAAAGAAGATTAAAACTACTGCAAAACCTATCGCTTTGACCATCTTTCCTGCTGAGCTTTTAAACTGTGCTTCATCTCCAAGTCTCGTAAGCTCTACACCCTCAGGGAGAACCATATCTTTGGAAGCTTCATCATAGTTTGCCATGATGTGTGAAATTGCTGCTTTTTCTCTAAAGCCGTAAACATCTAGTGTATATTGGAGGTTTTCTCTTGTGATGACATTTGGCTCATAAACTTCACCAAGAGTTACAAAAGTTTTAAGTGGAACTTTTCCTTTTGGAGTATCTATCAAAACTGAATTCAAACTCTCAATTGAATCAAAATCCTTAAACCAGATACGAACAGAAAAGTCTTGTGCATTTTTAAGTGGAAAGTAAGAGACTTTTGCACCACGAAGAAGAAATTGTAAGTTTGTGCTAATTTCTGCAGAACTCACACCATATTGGGATGCTAGTTTTTCATCGATAGTGTATGTGTAAACTTTTTTATCTTTATCCCAACTTCTAGCTAATGATACGATGCCTTGAGTATTATAAATCGCTTTCTCTACACTATCCCCAGCCTCTTGAAGCTTATCAAAATCATCTGATGAGAGCATGATGTCGATATTTCCTTTGATGCTTGAAAGTGCTGAAGCTCCAGAATCAAAGACGAGCATGTATTTGATATTTGGCAGAGTTGCGAGGTCTTCTCTTAATTGCTGTTCTATCTCCCAAATCGTCTCTTTTCGCTCAAATCGATTGACATAATTGGCTGTTATAGAAATATGGTCGATACCGCTTCCGCTTCCGATACTTAAAATCCCTGCTTCACTTCCCATAGATGCAGAAACTCTTTGGATATGTTCACTTTTATAAATTATTTCATTTACTTGCTGGAGGAGTTCTTCACTTTTTGAGATAGGAAGATTTGGGTCAGTTGTGATGTTTATCTTGACTGTTCCCGTATCCATGGCAGGCATAAGCTCTTGCCCAACGATTGGCATGACCCCTTTGACACTGATAACAAAAAGAGCAATTAATAGTACAAAATAGGTAATGGCAACTCTTTTTTTCTCTAAAGCTTTTGTAACCACACCTAAGAAAAAATCTCTTAATGCGTTATTTACTGCTGCTGAAATCTTATGAAAAAACGCTTCTGATTTCATAATCCAACCGTATTCCAGCGTTAAAATCTTCATAGACAAAAGAGGAACGGCCGTGATAGAGATAACATAAGAAGCAGCGAGTGCTATCAATAAAGTCCCGACAAGTGGTTGGAAAATTGTTTGAGGATACCCGCCCACAAAAAGCATCGGAGACAGAGCAATCATAGTCGTAATCGTTCCAGAAAAATCTGCAAACATAATCTCTTTTGTTCCATGTACCACTGCATCATGTATATTGTCATACTCTTCTCTGTAGTGGCGTTCGATGTTTTCCATAACCACGACTGTATCATCCAATAGCAGTCCAAGGGCTAAGATAATCGCTGTTAATCCAACAACTGAAAACTCCATCCCGATTCCCCACATGATAGCAATCGTCGTAGCATAAACAAGTGGAATCGTTAAAGTTACAACAAGAACTTGTCTAAATGAAGCCAAAAAGAAGAACACCACGAGCGTTGACATGATGATGGCATCTCTAAGGGATTCAAACATGTTTGAAATACTCTGCTCAATGATTTCTTTTTGTGTATCAGTCGTTTCAAATGAGATTGCACGGTATTTTTGAGAAAGTTCTGCAATTTTTGCTTCTGCGTTTTCAATAGTTTTAACAACATCCG
>DQTU01000057.1 GCA_015662615.1 Campylobacterales bacterium
AGAAATTGGGCATATCCCTTTTCAAAATGCTCCTTTTCAATGTGGTTGTGGGAAATACGACTGCGTAGAACTTTTTGCATCAGGAAGTGCACTAATAAAGTGGATAGAGCATTATCAAATTCCTGTAGATGAGCCGACGCTTGAAGCACTAGATGCGCTAAATACAGCTGAGTCAAAAGAGATTGTGAAAAATTTTTACAAAGCACTTTTACATGCGGCTTCTACCCTTGTAACTGTGTTAAATCCGCAGTTTTTAGTACTTGGCGGTGCTGTATTTGAAAAAAATCCATCACTGGTTGAATTTTTAAAAGAGGAACTTGAAAAACATTGTTTCAAGCCAGCTTTAAAAAATCTCCAAATTAAACTATCGGATTTTGATAACGCAAACCTTATCGGAGCCGAACTTTTAGAACAATACAAAAGGAATAATATGATAGATATTGATAACGAAGAGCTATACAGTACAAAAGCAGCTTATTTTAGTATGGAGTTTGCTCTACATCAAGCTCTAAAAATTTACTCTGGTGGGCTTGGATTTTTAGCAGGTTCTCATATGAGGAGTGTATATGATCTAAAACAAAATGTCATAGGTGTTGGCATGTTATGGTCGTACGGATACTATGATCAGGAGCGTGAAGCAGATCAAAGTATGAAAGCTTCTTATACTAGAAAAAATTACCAATTTTTAGATGATCCAAATATTACTATAACTGTTACAATCAATCATAGACCTGTTCATGTAAAAGTTTATCTCTTAAAACCTAATGTTTTTCAAACAGCTCCGATGGTATTGCTATCCACTGATGTTGAGCAAAACGACCATCTCTCAAGAACTATTACCTCAAGACTCTATGATGGAAATAATGAGACTAGAATCGCACAAGAGATAGTTTTAGGGATAGGTGGTGTTAAAGCACTTGAGGCATTAGGAGAAAAAGTAGATATATACCATATGAATGAGGGGCACGCTGTACCACTAACTTTCAAACTTTATGAAAAATATCAAAATATCGATGAAGTTAAAAAACGTGTAGTATTTACAACACATACACCAGAAGCTGCCGGAAATGAAGAGCACAATATCCACTTACTTCATAGAATGGGCTTTTTCTCTTCACTTGATCTTGATACGGTTAGAGAACTTACAGATACAAGAGGTGAAATGTTTAGCCTTACTGTTGGTGCACTTAAACTCTCAAAAGTTGCAAATGCTGTCTCAAAAATACATGCGGATGTAGCAAATGATATGTGGAAAGATGTACTCAAAGATGATGAAAAAATTATCCCTATCACTAACGCACAAAACAGAAGATACTGGCAAGATAAAGGCTTAATTCGAGCTTATGATGATAATGCTGATTATGAGATTGTATCTCGTAAAAAGCACCTTAAAAGAATGCTTTTTAATACTGTAGCCAACCAAACAGGTAAAATGTTTGATCCAGATGTATTGACAATCGTATGGGCACGGAGATTTGCCGAGTATAAAAGACCAGGGCTTTTAAAATATGATTATGAACGTTTTCTTAAAATATTAGAAAATACAAAACAGCCGATACAAATCATCTGGGCAGGAAAACCATATCCGACTGACGGAATTGCGGTAAGCATCTTTAATGATTTGGTTTATCTCTCAAAAGATATCAAAAATATCGCAATACTCACAGGATATGAGTTAGGTTTATCAGCAGTCCTTAAAAAGGGAGCTGATGTTTGGATAAACACACCTAGAGTCAACAGAGAAGCTTCTGGAACAAGTGGTATGACCGCTGCAATGAACGGAGCAATTCACTTCTCTATACCTGATGGATGGCATCCTGAATTTGCAAAACATGGTATCAATGCCTATACAATCCCAGGATGTGATGATCAGCTTTCAACAGAAGAGCAAGATAAACTAGATAACAAAAACATGATGGATGTCCTTGAAAATGAGATCATCCCTACTTACTATAATGATCAGAAAAAATGGACAAGTATCATCAAAGAAGCAATGCATGAAGTACTACCATACTTCGATTCGAATAGAATGGCACATGAGTATTATGAAAAAATGTATAATGCTCCATATAAAAGTACAAAAATTGAAGTTGCAGAAAAAGAGAAAGCCTTAGTTTAAAAAATTTAGCCCAAATTAAGGGCTAAATTTTTTATCTAACCGTTTACTTTTTATTTGTTTTACTTATGTATACTTTCACTACAGACCTTGATTCAACTCCTAGAAGATTGCACTCCTTATGATACAAGGTCTGTCGTTAAATTTCTATTTCTAAACCTACTGGACAATGATCACTTCCCATTATCTTATCCAAGATATAAGCGTCTTTGATGCTATCTTTCAAATCCTCAGATACAAAAAAGTAGTCAATTCTCCAGCCAACATTGTTTGTTCTCGCATTTGCACGATATGACCACCAGCTGTAATGCTCTGGCTTATTACCATGGATATGGCGAAATGTATCAACATAACCAGCAGCAACAAACTTATCCATCCAATCTCTCTCTATCTGTAAAAAACCTGAAGTATTTTCATTTGCTTTTGGACGCGCTAAATCGATTTCTGTATGTGCAGTATTGACATCTCCACAAACGATTATAGATTTTCCCTCAGCTCGTAAGTTTTCTAAATGCTCTAAAAAACGGTTATAAAAAGCCATCTTATACACAAGACGCTCTTCATTTCGTTGACCATTTGGAAAGTAAACATTGAAAAAGGCGATATTTTCAAAATGAAACTCATTGATACGACCCTCATCTAAGATATCAACATGGGGCGTTACATCGTGATGGAGTGGTTCAATATCTGTAAATAGTGCAACACCTGATTGCCCTTTTTTAGACGAAGAGTTAACCAGCATGTTTTGGTAGTTTTTATCAAAAATTGTAGTGGGGATTTGTTCAAGTTCTGCTTTGATTTCTTGAAGCCCTAAAAAGTCAATATTTGCATCATCAACCCATTTTAGTGCTTCTTTTTTGTCAACGGCTCTGATACCGTTGACATTCCATGAGATAAATTTGTATGTTTTCATATATTAAGTTCCTTAGAGTAAATAGCTTACTCTAAAAAACTTTAATTATGGAGCAACTTCAAAGATTTTTGTTTCTGTTGTGCTTTTACCAAATTGATCAGTAATTTTTAACTCTATCTCAACATACTTATAATTATCATATGGTGCACTACATAATGTAATCCAAGACTCTTTTCCAACTACTGGTGATCCAATATGTGCTAAACAATCAGAGATAAAATCTACTCTATTTCCATCTGTATCAATTCTATAACTGTGTGCATTCCATTCACAAGTCATTGGCTCTTCATTTCCACAGTCATCTTTACTACCTGCACATGAAAAATCATATTTTGCACCTTTTTGCAGTAAATCATCTTTTGTTATAATCGTTTTAACATCATCAAACAGTGTCAATACGGGAGTTGGAGCATCATGATTTTCCACAACAATTGTACTACATTGTGTATTATTAAAATCATTACTATCTATTACTTCTAGACAAACTTCATGCTCACCCAATGTATCAAATGTTAAGTTTTGATCTGCTCCACTAAGTGTTAAATTATTATCAATAGTCCACTTATAAGAGACTATATCTGAGACATTAGCGATACTGTTTATCCCTGATACAGAAACTGGACAAAACGTTTTTATAACGTTATCATTAAGACCAGTCAGTACAGCCATTGGCTCTTCATCGATAGGTGGAATTGTAAAACTTTTACAAACCATTTTACTTGTCAACTCATCATTGTCAGTCACTTCTAAACATAACACGTGACTCCCCTCTTCTGTCGGCAAATCAATCGTAGGGTTTTTCTCAGTGGAAATATTTTCATCATCTAAAGTCCATCGATATTTTGTTACATTACCATCTGCATCAGAACTCTCTATACTATCTATTTCTAATGTATCTCCCAAAAGAACTACACCATCTTCAAAACCAGAGATACGGGCATCTGGTCTTACTCTTATCACATCCACAGTAACATTTCTATCCACATACTGAATCACGGTAATATTTCTATCCACATATTGAATAATAGTTACATTTCTATCCACATATACTATTTGGTCACCTTTTACTTCAGGAACAACCGTAACCTTTTCAACCTCTTTGATCTTATCAGACAATTTTACTTCTTGGCAACAACCAGATGAAGAAGTACTCCCACAACCTTGCAATACAGAAAACACAGAAAGTGCAGCAACTGCACCTAAAAATGCTCTATACACTCTACTTTCTAAAAAACTCATTTTAACTCCTCTAAAATTATTAAGATATTTTATAATAACCCATAAATAATTAACTTATTATTTTTTATTTATCTTATATAGTATATATAAGGGAGAACTTAAGTATATGATTTATACTTGATTTGGTATAATTATATTTTTTTATAATATAATAATTAAAAATTAGGAACTTACATGGCAGCAGTTATTTTTGAATCAGTAATAAAATCAAATCCAATTGGAAGATGGTACATCGAGATTAGGGACACTTCCGAAGAGGGAGAGAATCAAATCTGTTTGGATATCAATGAGTACGCAACAAAGATAGAAGACATGGGTGCCGAACATGGTGGAAATATAGAAGTAGTTTGGAGTCAAGAAGAGAATGTTACTCCTGTACAAATTAACGAAGTACGTATGGAAATGAAAGCATACGAGCAAAAACAAAAAGATGAAGAAAACAATCCAATACCAGGTGGGGCTTCACATGAAATGGATGGAAGCCCAAAATTTTAGAAAAATAAAGCACAGTTAATCTGTGCGTGAGCCTGCCGCTGAGGCAAACTTAGCGTTAGCGTAACAAAAGGGGCTTTTGCTCCTTTTGTGTTATCTAATGCTTAGTAGCACACAATATGGCTGTGATA
>DQTU01000071.1 GCA_015662615.1 Campylobacterales bacterium
GATACCTTTACAATGAATGTTGATGATATCGGTGTGAATGTTCAAAACACTCTAAATCAAACAGAAAATATCACAAGAGAAATCAGCGTATCTTTTGGAAAATTAGACCACATTGCTCTTAAAGTGCAAGCTTATAAATCACTTCTAAATGAAGAGAAAACTGCTATAGATGATCATCATAGTTGTGAATTTGGCAAGTGGTTTGCAAAAGCATCTAAAGAGATTTTTCCAGAAAACAAAAGTATGATACGAAGTGTCTCTAAACATCATGAAGGTGTTCATACAGGTCTTAGAAATGCCATTGATGGGTACTTTAAAGATGGTTCACTTAGTTCAAGTGTTGAAATTATCAAAGAGGTTGAGCACTCAAGTAAAGTAGCATTTGAAGAGCTTATAGAAGTAGTTAAAATGGCACGGAAGAAGTAACTTCCAGCCATGTACTTCTCTTTTTCATGATTTGTTTTCAATCTTCAAACTCTATCTTGGAAACATTGGCTTTTATTTTTTGACTTTGAACTGTTTCAGGTCTGGCTTGTACGATAAACAGCATCCCACTCTCTCCATCTTTTGCCCACTCAATATCCATCGGCTGATAATGCCCTGCCTCTTTGGAGTAGTGCTCTTCTATCATGACAGCTTGTTTGGCAAGGATTAAGATATCTTCATCATTGATTGAAAAACTATTTTGCTCTTGTTTTCTTGAAAATGGCCAAACCCCCGTGACTGGCGATAAGAAATCGCACGAACGGTAAATAAAGAGGCGTAACAAAGTTTAATATGATGCAAAAGTGACTCAAGGCCATGTATATTTAAAAAGGTATCTTGCTGCCCTGCAAATGAAGCATCAGGCAAATCCTCAGCCGTCGCAGAACTCCGCACAGCTACATCAATCGCACCTTTACCACATTTTCCACTCAGTTGTTTATACGCTTCACGCACTTCATCTTTTATCGCTTGTGAGATAGGTGTAGCAAATATGAGTGCTTGTATCTTTTTCGCCCTATCTTGCAAAACTCCGATATCATCGATATCAATTTCAGACAAATACTGCTCTATCTTTGCTTTTAAACGCGTATCTGAAAGTATCTCTTTATAAGCGTCACAAGTTATCGCAAACCCAAAAGGGATTCTGGCACCAAGAGGTGTAAGTTTTTGGTACATCTCCCCTAAAGAGGCATTTTTCCCGCCTACACTCTCAATATCACTATTTTGAATTTCATCAAAAAACTTTATGTACTGCATGGTTTTACACAATTGTGCTATAATGAATTGTTATAATTATAGCACAAAAAAGGATACAACATGAAATCAGCAAATACAATAATATTTTCATCACTCTTAATAGCTACAACGATGCAAGCAGGCTGGCAAGATCAAATAGGTGGAATCTTAGAATCTGTACAAAAAGTACAATCTCAAACAACTCAAAACTCAAATGTCAATTTATCTAACACTGATATGTCAAGTGCACTCAAAGAAGCCCTCTCAAAAGGTGTCAAGTTTGCAGTAACAGACCTTGGTAAAGATGGTGGATATCTTAACAACCCTCTTGTCAAAATCCCTTTGCCAAAAAGCTTACAAACTAGTGAAAAATTACTTCGCAAACTTGGTGGTGGAAAATATGTTGATGATTTAATTCTCTCTATCAACAGAGCAGCTGAAGAAGCAGCCCCTAAAACTGTAGATGTTTTTATGAACTCGATTCAAAACATGACCATCACGGATGCAAAAGCTATACTTGCAGGAGCGGATGACTCAGCAACACAATATTTTAGAAAAAATAGTAGCGGGGAACTTGCTTCTGTTATCGCTCCAATCGTTGAAAAAAGTATGGCAAACAATGATGTTTCAAAATACTATGATGCGTTTCAATCATTTTATAAATCAAATGCAGGTGTTTTACAAAATGAATCGGTTTCAGCATTAACCAGTAAGTTTGGACTAGATGCTTATCTTCCAAGCCAAAAAGATGAAGATTTGAGTAGCTTTGTTACCAACAAATCAATCGATGGTTTGATGAGTATGATTGCAGAAAAGGAGAAAGGAATTAGAGACAATCCACTCATGAGAAACAGTGACCTTCTCAAAAAAGTATTTGGGGCTTTTTAACCCCAAACACACTTATATATGAATATGCTCTCGCTCTTTGACAACATGTGTCTTGATATTTAATCGCTCTATAATTGCTGCTCTAAACGCTTTGGCTTTATCCGCTTCCCCATGAATAAGATAGATATTTTCCAAGCCCTCAAAATGTTCTATCCAATCTATAATATCCTCTCTATCGCCATGTGCTGAAAATCCATTGATAGTATGAATTTTTGCTTTGACTGCTATCTTTTCTCCACGCACATAAACAAACTCTGCCTCATCTACGATATTCTTCCACCACTACACATGCCACTTCCTGCGATGATAATGGCTCTTCTTTTGGCTGCATTAATAGAGATAGATTGAGAGGGGCTTTGGGTCAGTTTTAAAATATCAAAGGCAAAAGGATTATGTCCTAAAATAGAGTTAACTTCATGCTCTTCATTTAAAAGTTTTGGATGGTATTTGTATAGGTTGGTCGCTTTTATGGCTAGTGGACTATCTAAAAAACTTTACACCCCTCAAGCAATCCCTCTTCAAACATCTGTTTTAGTAAAATCAAAATCTCTTGTGTACGCTCTAAGGCAAAGGAAGGAATCATCACATTTCCCCCTCTTTTTATCGTCTCTATTATCGCTTCTCTAAACTCTGCTATACTTTCATCCAAATTCCTATGAACTCTATCGCCATATGTTGACTCAACAAAAAGAACATTGGTTTTTGTACCATAAGCGAGTCCATCCAGAACAATGCGTACTGTGTTTCCTATATCTCCAGAAAAAACCACCCGTTTTTGCATACCTTCATCTTGATAATCAATCTCTATAAAAGCTGCTCCCAAGATATGCCCAGCCTCTTTAAAGGTTACAAAGATAGCATCAGTTAATTTGATTTTTTTATTATAATAGGCTGGTTTTCTTCTTCGTTTAAAAGTGTCAGCTACATCATAGTCGCTTCTTCCCCTCGACTTTTTGCTCGTTTTAAAAGGGTTTTATACTCTTCTTTTTGTATCTTTGCCGCATCTAAAAGCATGATAGAAGCGATATCAATTGTTGCTTTTGTGCTTACGATAACACCATTAAAACCCTCTTTTACCAGTTTTGGAACCCGACCTATATGGTCTAAATGTCCATGGGTTAAAATCAAAAAATCAATCTTTTTTGCATCAAAACCAAAAGGTTCGCTATTTTTATGTTCAGCATTTTCCTGAAACATTCCGCAATCTATCAAGATGCGTATATTGCCAATTTCCAGTAAGTGGCATGAACCCGTTACCATTTGAGCGGCTCCATATGAAGTGACTGTTGCCACGACATCCTCCTTTGTCTTCTGTCATGATAACATTATTTAGCAATCGATAAGTAAGCATATCCCTTATTTTGTGCATCAATAAGTCCAATGGCTGCGTTATGAACCATAGAGACAAAAGGATAAAATGCTTTTGGATTGAGTTTTTTATTTATTACTCCTGCTTCACAAACTAAAAACTTGACATTATACTGCTTTGAAAGAGAACCCAAACGCTTTTGTAAATCACTCTTTTTGGCAACTAAATCTGGCTGATAAGCATACGCTGTATTGTTTAAATCTTTCATAAAGAACTTATAAGAGTCTCCATGGATGATGACTCTCACATCTAACTCTTCTAACCTGTTCTGATAGTAAGTTGTATGTGCGATGATACCACCAATCAACCTTCGTTCAAGCTGTTTTAAATCCCCTGTTGTAAGATTGTAAACTACTTTTTTTACAACTTCTTCATCACTCTGTACCACATTCAATGCTAACATCATTATCATGATAAACTGTAGTATCTTTTTCATCATAGCTCTCCTAATTTATTTCTTTAGTATTATAACATATATTTATATTATAATGAGATTCTAATCTCTTAATACATAAATAATTCACATAGAAGTTGTATAATTTCAAAAGACTAAATTTCGAAGGAAATTATCATGATACAAGCTAGGCATCTTAACAAAACCTATCAAATAGGGGGAACTTTCACTTGAAGTGATTAAAGACTTGACATTGGAAATCACTGAAGGAGAGTTTATCTCTATCATTGGACCTAGTGGAAGCGGTAAAAGTACGGTTTTAAATATGTTGGGTTGTTTAGATAAACCAACCAGCGGAGATATCATCATAGACGATATCAATATAATTGAGATGGACAGAACCCAGCTCGAACACTGCCGATGAACCCACAGCAAATTTAGATAGTAAAACGGCACATCGTATCATTGACCTGATGCATAAGATCAAAACTGAACACAATACCACTTTTGTATTTGCCACGCATGATGAGAAAATTGTCTCATCGGCGGAACGGATCATTACTCTTATGGATGGAGAAATCACAGAAGATAAAAGGACTACAAAATGAAAAATATCATCAAAATAGCCTTTAGAAATCTAAAAAGAAGTGGGCGAAGAACCATGCTTACTGCGACACTTATTACCATCGATGTTATTTTTGTTTTAGTCTATTCGGCATTGGCTGGAAGTTTCAAGTCTTACATGATAGGTGAGATTACAGACTCTGCACTTGTGGGCATATTCAGATACATAAAAAAGGTATGTTGCATCGGTAGATAATCTCCCACTAGATAAAAACATGAATGAAAAACAGATCACTAAAATTACTGAGATGCTGGATGATAATCCCTATATCGAGAGTTACACCTTTCTTTGAGGCAAAATTAAGAGGTAACAATCAAGTAACATTTATATTTTATAATTACATCCTCAAACAAATAAAAACATAAGGATACAATATGAGAAAAACTATAAAATTAAGTGCGTTATCGTTAGTAGCATCGGCTTTATTAATTGGTTGTGGAAGCTATTCAGATACATCAATAACTACAGATACTGAAACAGGTTATTTTATAGATGCTCCAGTTGAGGGTTTAACTTATAAAACTACATCTGGATTAACTGGAACTACAGATTACCAAGGTAGATTTCAATATAAAAAAGGTGAAAAAGTCCATTTTTCTATTGGAAAATTAAATTTTGGAGAAGCTGAGCCAACGGCTGAAGGTTTAATAAGCCCAGAAGAATTGACACAAAATCAAGAGCTAGTAACACTTATACTTCGTACTTTGCAAGCTTTAGATATTGATGATGATCCAAGCAATGGTATCACTATCCCTCAATCAGTTACCATAGCACTTCAAAACTTGGAAACAGATAAGGATATATTAGATTTCTCAACAGATAGTGAGATTTTAGATATCACTACTGACTTATCAGAATTTCTTGATAAAGACTATGATGGAGAGATAGATGTAAGTGCGGCGGAAGCAAATGCACATTTTGAGCAGAGTATGGACAATTGGGATGGAGGCTCTAGACCAGAAAATGAGCCAACTCAAGGTAGTCATGGAGATGGAACTGTA
>DQTU01000312.1 GCA_015662615.1 Campylobacterales bacterium
CCGCCAATAGCACCCAAACTAACTGCCGATACATTTTTAGTTGCTGCTTTAGCGGTATTAATAAAGTTCCCAGATTTAGCCGTGTTTTCTGTACTGCTACCACCTCCAGGAGATCCAGGGATATTTGATCCTCCACCTCCAGAGGCTCCTGCCATTTCTCCTGCTGCTGCTGCTGCTTTTACTTGTGATAATCCTGCTGCAGCTCCACCGATAGCACCTGCTGCTGCACCTATCCCCATACTTTTAAGCATTTGTCCTGCATGATTATTTTCTCCACCACCATGACCAGTAAAGTAACTATCCACCCAACTATCAATACCAACGCTAAACCCATACATAATTATGGAGATAACTGCAAGTGAGAAAAGGGTAATAAAATGCTCTATTCCGATACTTATGGCATCATTTATTAATGCAAACATAACACCTATAGTAAGCATCATCATCATCCACTTTGCACCTTGTCTAATTATATTTACTACTGCATTATATGCCCAGGCTCTAGTATATGACCAACTTGAAAAAGCAAACCAGAATACGCCAACATAAAGACTAAACAAAAAGAATACATAGTATTGCATAGCTCTGCCGACCATTAGGGATATGAAGATTGTTGCAATTATGGAAAAAGATAAAAGGAGTAAACTATCACCAACACCAGTTAATCCATTTTTACTTATTTGCTTAACAACATCACCCCAAAAACTTCCTATATTATCCATGACAGCATCTAGTGATGGGGTAGTGCCACCATTAGTCCTATCTGCAAGATCATTAAAGCCGTTAAATATAGCTGTCATCCATTCGGGCTTGGCAAAGAACATATTGAAAAGTCCAATTATCATCATGATTTTAATCAATTGAGCCCATATACCGCCTAGTTCTAGCTCACCTTTTACTGCCATAAGACCAAATACAAAGACCAACTCAAATACTGCGAGAGAATAAAAAATATACTGTGCCGCACTTTTTATTGGGAAATACATTGTTTTTATATTGTCTTCAAGTGCATCTTGCATATCACCAAAGAATGAGCTCATGTCGGTAGCATGTAAGCTATTGGAAAATAAAATTAATAGTAAAAAAAGTAGTAAAATATTTTTTTTCATAAATGTCTCGTTGTTTTTTTGTATTTGCTTGGATCTTTTTTGAAGTTAGCTTTATTACTCCATGATTCCTCACTTTTCTTTTTACATCTCTTTTCCCACTTGATAAGATCAAATACAGCTGATTCATCTTTGTTGTCTAGTCTCTTCTGGATGCTCACTAGATTTTTTTCACATTGTATTTTTTTCTCACTGCTCTTATCAGAACATCCATTAGATGCAAAAGCTATGGTTGTAAATAATATTGTATTTAGTATAGTTTTCATATGTTTTCCTTGTTGTTTTTAGATCGTGTTTTTTGATCTTTATTTGCTTGAAATATCATATACACTCCCTTATAGGTTAATACGAGAATAATAAGCCACATGGGAATGGATCTTGTCGAAAAAAGATTCTCTCCACTTGGTAGAGCATCAAAAGCATAAATTGCAATAGAGATCAAAATGATTCCAGTAAGATTCTCTACTATGTTTTCTGCTGTAAAGCCATTGATGTTTGAATCATTTTCGTTACTCATAGATGTCTCGTTGTTTTTTTGTATTTGCTTGGATCTTTTTTGAAGTTAGCCTTGTCGTACCAGGCATCATTTTGTGCTTTAATCAATTCTTCTTTTTCTTGTTTTTGGAGTATAAATTCACCCTGCATATTAGCTTGTGCCATGATTGTTTGCTCTAGTTTTTTTAATTGGTGTGTTTGGTGTAGTGCGATCTCATTCGCTGCCTGGATAGCTGCTTTTTGTCCTGCTGCCGAAGTGGATAACCTTGATAGAGTTCTCATAGTTCCTTCATCTGTAAGCATATCATCGGATCTAACCTTTAAGGCTTTTAACGCACCATTAACTGTGTCTTTAGTTGAAGTATTTAGCTGCTTGTATTGAGCTTGAAAGTCATGTAAGTTTTCTTGTGTTGTTTTTCCTGCTGCTCCTGCTAGATATTCATCATAACCTGGAAAAAGTTTACTAAAGTCTGCATCATAGCTAGATGCGGTAAAAGCCAATCCCTCACCAAAAGAAAGAGAATCTTTTAAACCGTTTACCGATTGTGTGAATTGATCCCACTGAGCTTGCGGTAGCTGTCCTATGTTTTGTAACATCATTTCATAAGATTTAAATTGATTAATGTATTGATCTATTTGTTGTTGATATTGTTGTGCCTGGA
>DQTU01000187.1 GCA_015662615.1 Campylobacterales bacterium
ATATTTGCAAACTCTATGAATGCAGTAAGTATTGCAGCCGAAAGATTTGAGAGTGAGATGAGTAGGCAAGTTGGCTATACAGATGCGAGAGCTACTTCCTACAAAGCAGCCCTTATTCCTATCATAAACGCACTTTTTGCAGTAGGTTTGGTTTCACTTCCTGGCATGATGACAGGTCAAATCCTTTCAGGTATTGATCCGTTGATTGCTGTGAGATATCAGATGATGGTTATGCTTATGATATTGGGTTCGGCTGGGATATCGGTGGCTGTTTATTTGTTGTTTTTGAAGAGATAGGTAAAATGTTGAATTTTGTAGCTTATGCAAGAAGTTATTATAAGATGATATAATCTTTCATCAAGGAGAAACCATGGCAAAAAATGAAGATGACATAGTAGATTTCCACATCGACACTCAAAAACAGGGTACTTGTTTTTTTAAGCTTCTTTCACTTTTTTGGCTTCCTTTTTTGATATTTTTAGGTGTTATTGCTGGGTATTTTAAGTATCTTCCTCTTAAGGTTGAGATTCATAGTGTTATCATGATTGGTGCTATTTTTGTTATATATTTTTTCTTTATGAAACATAATGCTCATTATGCTGCTTGTAAATTCAAAAAACGGCATAAAGAGATGCATGATGTCATGAGCTGGTATATTCAAAACAATAGTTTGACTATCGGGGGTATTACCAAAGCAAACGCTCCTATTGAAACTTTTTTTAAAGATTTTACGGCTTCACTTCGTAATGATAACTTCTCTTCCGTAGCGGCTAGTATCTTTCCTACGCTTGGTATTTTGGGGACATTTATCTCTATTGCTATCACAATGCCTGATTTTTCATCTCAGGATTCTGCGCTTTTAGAGAAGGAGATTTCACTTCTTTTGGGTGGTGTTGGAACGGCGTTTTATGTCTCTATCTATGGTATTTTTCTTTCACTTTGGTGGACATACTTTGAAAAAACTGGCATGAGTGTTTTTGAAAAAAATATACATGCTGTCAAAGAGAATGTGCGTCACCGTTTTTGGACAAAAGAGGAGATAGAGCAGATTTATTTTATGGAGAGTATGAAAAATTTTGAAAAAATAAACTCTGTTTTTGAAAAGATCTCATCCAATGAATTTATCAATAATATACAAGAAACTTTAGAACAAAGACTTACCCTTTTTGACAATATCATTCATCTTGAACAAAATGCTCTGCAAAAAGCATCTGCACATTTTAATGAAGTGATGAAAGTAGGTGAAAAAAGTATGCAAATAAGTGAACAACACTTTGAATCATATGAAAATATTGCACTTAGGATGCAGGATTTTACCAATCATCTTCAAGAAAATAGTAAGATTTTAAGTGCAGTCCAAAGAGAGTTATCGTACAAAGAAGATAAGTTTCAAAATCTCTCTAGCGATTTAAATCAAAATGTAAAGATTTTAAATCAGTCACTTTCAAATCTAAGTGCAGACAATGTGAAAGAGCTTTATCTTGGTGTGAAACAAAATCTTGAAATTATGAGAAGTGAGAGTGCAAAAATCGGGTATTCTTTCAACAAGCATTTAAATGATTTTGATGAAAAATATGCAGATAAACTAAAACTCTCCCTTGAGCTCATAGACAGAGAAAGTGCAAAAATCATCAGGCAAATTGCAAAACTAAAAGATATATAGCCATGTATAAAAATGATAAAAACCAAGAAGAGCAAAACTTTTGGATCTCTTATGCAGACCTTATGGCAGGTTTGCTGTTTGTTTTTGTTCTGTTGGTGGGTGCTATCGTAGTTCGGTATATCTATGTCCAGCAGGATTTGGCACAAAAAAGAGACGCCTTGGGGCTTAGTGAAAATGCATTGAGTGATAAAAACAAAAAAATACAAATTTTAAAGATGCGACTTCAAGAAAATGTGAGTGCATTAGCAAGAAGCAGACGAGAAAAAGATACTTTAGCACAAGATATAAATCTAAAAAATAGCGATATCAGTAAATTAAAAGATTTAATTTTGGATTATGAGCGTGATACGAGTGAGATGCAGACAAAAGTCGCAACTATCGAAGCAAACTTAAGTCAAAACCAAAATATATTGGCTTTAAGAGATGACGAGATCGTAGCGCTTAGTGAAAAGTTATTAGAGCAAAGCAGGGCACATCAACTGCTTGTGGATGAGTTAAATATCACAAAAGTAAAGATAAAAAATTTAACAGGAATCAGGATAAAAGTAGTTTCAAAACTAAAAGATACGCTTGGAAATTCAATCCAGATAGACCCAAAAAGTGGTGCGATTCGTTTCTCTTCAAATATTTTGTTCAATCAAGGCAAATATACGCTCAAAGCAGGTGCTAAAAAAGAGTTAAGCGTAATTTTAAAAAAATATATCCATACCTTGCTATTTGATGAAAATATACGAGATTATATCGATAATATTACGATAGAAGGTTACACAGACACCGATGGAAGTTACCTTTACAACTTAGCACTCTCTCAAAAAAGGGCTCTTGAAGTTATGAAGTTTTTGTATACAAGTGATAGTCAAAATAGAGAACTTTATAGTCGATATCTTAGTGCTAGTGGACGTTCGTATGCCGATTTGATACATAGAGATAATGGGCTAGAAGATAAAGATGCTTCGAGAAGAATTGAGATAAAGTTTAGGATAAAAAATGAAAAATCAATTAAAGAGTTGGAGACATTTTTAAACCGATGAAAAAAGAGAAAATAGTTGATTTCAGACCAATACAACTTAAAAAACTGAGTTTGGAAGTTGAAAAGATTATGGAAAAAAAAGAGAAAGATGATAGGAAAATTTTTAAGAAAATAAAAAAGATTTTTAAATTCTAATCAACAATCTTATACTCTACAAGCTCGCCCTCTAAAGTTTTCAAGAACTCCACAATTTCCTCAATCTCTTCTTTCGTAAAATTGATACCAAGTTGATGCCTTCCCATGATTTCAACTGCATCTTCAATATCTTTGATAGCTCCATTGTGAAAGTAGGGTGCTGTTTTTGTGATATTTCTAAGGATGGGAACTCTAAAAATTTGATTACCACCTTTTCCTAAAAAGCCACCTATGTTTTCAAAAGGAAATTTTTTATCTGTTATCTTCAAATCTGGATTGATTTCAAGGTTTGGTCGAAAATCATAAATTCTCGCATCAGCTCTTAATGGAAATTTTTGCAAACTCTGCCCACCTACACTCATGCCAGTATGACACCCTTTGCAACCTTTTGTTAAAAATATTGTCATGCCTCTTTTTGCTTTTTCATTTATAGCACTATCATCGCCCTCTAAAAATCTATCGTAAGCTCCGTAAGTTAGTAGTGTTCTTTCATATGCTCCTATTATGACATGAAGCACAATTTATATCTTTATGTTTTGAAAGAAGTGGCTCAAAAAAGAGTTCTCGTCCAAGTGCAATTTTTTTGGCACTCATAGGATTTTCTGGATTGTCAACAACTTTTAAAAGTGCTTCATAGGTTTGTGGGACTGGGAGCATGTTTCCTGAAAGTGCAGCTTCTCTTAACGCTTTGTCGCTGTATTGTATAGTCTGTTTTTTAGGCAGTATAAAGGGAAGGGCCAATAAGAAAACGGTAGTGATGATGGTTACTGTGATTGGGTGTGTAAGTTTTTTCATAATGTCTATTATATCACTATTTAACAGACTCTCACAAGCTGTTTTTAGCACAAAAAGGATTTTGTTTTAGCACTGGAGGAATTTAATTATTGGCGTGATGCCAAATATTGACGATATATAGATAAAGCTGATTTCAAACTAAAGGAGTAAATCATGCAAGTAGCCCAAGCACAAACACAATACCAATCTATGAACCTTAGTCCAAAAAATGAGATGAGTCCCGAAATGGAAAGTATCAAGCAAGATTTATCTCTAAATGCTCGTTTTGTTGCTTATGCATTTCAAAGTAGTGAAGTTTCAGGAAGTAATGCCTCTGCCCAGAGTGCATTGTTTGACATGGCAGGAAGCAATCAAGAGATGCATGATTTTTTGAAAGGTATAGAAAATGAGGGGATGATGTCTCTGAAAGATATGGGATATGAAGGTAAACCAATTTTAGAGTTAAATCCAAGTGAAGCAAGTGGATTACTCTCAGATGGAGGTTTTTTCTCAGTTGAAAACACAGCAGAGCGTGGGGCTGGTTTTGTAATAGCTGGAGCAGGGGATGATTTAGGAATGCTTCAAGCTGGCAGAGAAGGTATCATCAAAGGGTTCGAAGATGCAGAAAAAATGTGGGGTGGGAAACTACCTGATATCGCTTATGAAACTCAAAAGTTAACACTTCAAAAAATTGATGAAACCATTCAAAGTATGGGTGGAAATGTGCTGAATATCGCAGCATAAGGAGTTCTATAGTATGTGACGACTGTCTTGCCCGATACATGACCTTTCAAAAAAGTTTTGGATGTCAGTTGGGTAGGCATATTTTTTTATGAGAGCTTGTTATCCTTTTAATAATCTTTGAAAGAGTAAATCTTCCATATTTCTACTTGAATCTGCAACTAATAAAACATAAGCTTTTGTCTTTTGGATTTTGAAAATTATTCTCCATCTTTTATAAATAAGCTCTCTGTATTTTAAGATACCAATTTGTTGCAACTCGGGAACTACTCTTTTCCTCTCTGGAAAATAGTATAATTTTTGACACTCTTCTTTTATCTTGAAAAAGATATTTTTAGCTATATCTATACTATCAATTTTGATATATTCAATAACTTAACTTTCGCACCTAAATTCTACCCAAATAACAGCTAAATCACCCTAAAATACGAAATTTAAAAGCTTTAATGTTACAGCTCTTGTAATC
>DQTU01000162.1 GCA_015662615.1 Campylobacterales bacterium
ACTCTTTTGTACTTCCATCATTAGTATCTATAACAATACGCTCTTTACCTCTTAGGGGCTTACCAAAACGAACTTTTCCCGCTACTTCTGATATAACAGCTGGAGATTTAGGCTTTCTAGCTTCAAAAAGCTCACTAACTCTTGGAAGACCACCCGTAATATCTTTTGATTTTGCTGCCGCTTTTGGTGTTTTTGCAAGCTCTTCTGCTACATGTACCTCAGATCCACTTGAAACCAATATAGAGGTTTTAGGCTCTAGAAGATATTTTTTGATTTTACCCTCTTTGGTTGCCAATAAAATTGCAGGTTTAAGTCCAGCAGGGATATATTCATTGATAACCAATCTTGTTTGTCCACTCTCATCAATTTGCTCTGTTGCTGTAGTGCCTGGATCAATATCTTCAAAAGCAATTGTACCATCAGCCTCAGCTATCGTTGGCTTAGTGTATGGATCCCATTCAGCGATTACTTTTTGCTCATCTTTCTCAGGACTTGCAATTATATCTTTAGAATCAACTGCTGTGTTATCATCTATTTCTATTATAGACTGTCTAGGAATATAGTGTCTAGTTGCTTCACGATCTTCTGAATCAGCAATAATAGCAAATAGACCTTTTTCATCAACACTTACACCTTTTTTAATATCATGAATACGCTCAAGATAATCACCGACTAGTTTATAGTATTTGATAACACCTGTTGCATTTGCAAATACTTTTTGTGATACAGGCTCTCCATCTTTTACTCTAAACTTACTACCATATTCGATACGATTTGGAATATTCCATCCCTCTTTAATGACTTCAACAACACTCTCATTTGCTTCAACTTTGTCACCGCTTGCATATGGAAGATAAAATTTTCCTTCCATTTTACCACTGATACCGCCTAACTCACTTGTCTTGGCAATATCATTTTTTCTAAGTACAAATTTTGCTGTATCTTTTTTACCTTTAACCGTTAGAACCATCTCTTCATGAGCATAGTCTATCGTCAGCTCACCTGCAAATGGTGCTTTTATCTTAGGTTCAACAAGAAGTACTGCTGCATTTCTTCTATTTGCAACAATATGTTCACCATTTTTATTTACATATGTTTTAAGATTATAAAAACGGATAAAGCCCTCTTTTTTAGCGACAACTTGTCTATCTTGCTGCTCAGTTGAAGCCGTACCACCAATGTGGAAGGTTCTAAGAGTCAGCTGTGTTCCTGGCTCTCCAATTGATTGTGCTGCGATAATTCCAACAGCCTCGCCTCTTTTAACCAGCTTTCCTTTTCCAAGGTTAAGTCCATAACATTTAGCACAAACTCCCTTATCTACTTTACATGTTATTGGTGTTCTTATAACTGCTGTTTTGATACCTGCATCTTTGATACTTTTTGCATCTTCTTCACTAATCAATGTTCCTTCTACAAAAAGAACTTCATTGGTAATAGTATCGATAATATTTTCAGCCAATACTCGACCTTGCACTCTTTCATCAAGTGACTCAACCAACTCACCATTGATACTAATCTCTGTAATTTCAACACCCTCATGAGTACCACAATCATCTTCAGAAATCTTAGAATTTTGACTTACATCCACAAGTTTACGAGTCAAATAACCCGCATTTGCAGTTTTAAGTGCAGTATCTGCAAGACCTTTTCTCGCACCATGGGTTGAGATAAAGTATTCTAAAACATTCAGACCTTCTCTAAAGTTTGAGATAATCGGAGTCTCAATAATAGAACCATCAGGTTTTGCCATAAGACCCCTCATACCAGCAAGTTGTCTAATTTGAGCAGCACTACCTCTAGCCCCTGAATCCGCCATCATAAAGATTGAGTTAAATCCACCTTTATCACTCTCGATAAGCTTCATCATCTCATTTGCCAAAGTATTATTTGTAGCTGTCCAAATATCGATAATTTTATTGTAACGCTCTTGTTCAGTCAAAAGACCAGCTGAGAACTGTTTTTGAATCTCAACCACTTTTTTCTTACTTTCAGCTACATATCCCGTTTTACTCTCAGGAACGTTAATATCATCAATAGAGATAGATATACCCGCTTCGGTAGAGTATTTAAAACCAAGATCTTTAAGATTATCTAAAATTTCAGCCGTAGAATAAGTATCCGCTATTTTATAGATATGATCAATCAACGCACCAATATCTTTTTTCTTCATAACAGTATTCCATAACTCTTCTGGAACAAAATCAGGTAAAACTGACTTAATGATCATTCTTCCTGTTGTAGTGTAAACCAATCTTCCGTCAACTGCTGTTTTGATTTTCGCTTGCACATCAAGTACCCCTTGATCTATAGCAATCATGATTTCATCAATTCCTGAAAAAAGTTTATTCTCCCCCTTTACGCCATCACGCTCACGAGTCATGTAGTAAAGACCAAGTACCATATCTTGCGTAGGAACTGCTATCGCTTTTCCTGACGCTGGAAGCAGAATATTGCCAGATGCAAGCATTAAAACTTTACACTCAGCAATCGCTTCACGAGAGAGAGGTACGTGAACCGCCATTTGATCCCCATCAAAATCCGCATTAAACGCAGAACAAACCAATGGATGAAGCTGAATTGCTTTACCATCAATAAGCTTTGGATGGAACGCTTGGATAGAGAGCTTGTGAAGTGTTGGTGCACGGTTTAGCATGATAGGATATCCATCAACAACTTCTTCCAAGCACTCCCACACTTCATTTGTCTTCTCTTCAATCATTCTTTTTGCTTGTTTGATTGTTGTCGCATAACCTTTATCTTCAAGTTTCGCTAAAAGATGCGGTTTGAAAAGCTCTAGAGCCATACCTTTTGGAAGACCACATTGATCTATTTTCAGATCTGGTCCAACAACGATAACAGAACGACCAGAAAAATCAACTCTTTTTCCAAGTAGATTTTGTCTAAAACGCCCTTGCTTACCTTTGATAACTTCACTTAATGATTTCAAAGGTCTTTTATTTGCACCTTTTACAGCATTTGCCCGACGACCATTATCAAATAGTGCATCTACAGCTTCTTGAAGCATTCTTTTTTCATTTCTGATGATAATCTCTGGAGCTTCAAGGTCAACAAGTCTTTTAAGTCTTGAGTTTCTGTTAATTACTCTTCTATACAAATCATTTACATCACTTACAGCAAATTTACCACCATCAAGTGAAACAAGAGGTCTAAGATCTGGCGGAAGAACTGGAAGCATTGTGATCATCATCCACTCTGGTCTATTTCCAGAATTTACAAATGACTCAACAACTTTAAGTCTTTTTACAAGCGCTTTTTTCTTAGTTTCAGAGTTAGTATTTTCCATATCCTCTTTGAGTCTATTTAGTGCTTCAATAAGATCAAAATCTTCTAAAAGATCACGAATCGCCTCACCACCCATCTCAGCAATAAAACCTGTACCCTCTTCTATCCCCTCATAACGCTGAAGAAGAGATTGGTACTGGTCATCATTTAAAATATCATATTTTCCTACTGGTTTACTATTTTCATGATCATAATGTGCCTCACCTGGATTTTTAACGATATATGCTTCATAATAAAGTACGCGTTCAAGATCTTTCATCTTCACACCTAAAAGTGTAGCGATACGACTTGGAAGTGAGTTTACATACCAAATATGCGCAACAGGTGTCACAAGCTCGATATGACCCATTCTAGATCTTCTTACTTTAGATGTTGTTACTTCAACTCCACATTTTTCACACTTGATACCTTTATAACGCATCTTTTTGTATTTACCACAAAGACACTCATAGTCACGAACTGGACCAAAAATCTTTGCACAAAATAGACCATCTCGTTCAGGCTTAAGTGTTCTATAGTTAATCGTTTCAGGTTTTTTAACCTCGCCATAACTCCATGAAGCAACCTTCTCAGGACTTGCAAGTTTTAGTTTAAACGCCTCAAAATCTCTTGGGCGATTCTCTTCATTAATCTCTATCGGAACCAGATTCTTCATGCTCTTCCTTTTCTTTAAATATCTCAACATCTAATGCTAATGCTTTTAACTCATTGGCAAGTACGAAAAATGTCTCTGGAATACCAGTTTCAGGAATATTTTCGCCTCTTGTAATCGCCTTATAGGCTTGCATACGACCTTCAACATCATCTGATTTGATTGTCAGCATCTCTTTAAGTGTATGAGCAGCACCATAAGCTTCAAGTGCCCATACCTCCATCTCTCCAAATCTTTGTCCACCAAATAGTGCTTTACCACCAACTGGCTGTTGTGTGACAAGCGAGTAAGGTCCAGTAGAACGAGCATGAACTTTTTCATCAACAAGGTGATGGAGTTTTAACATATACATAACACCAACATTAACACGCTCTTTCATCTTCGTACCAGTTCGCCCATCATAAAGTACTGTTTTTCCATCTGTGTCAATTTTTGCCAATTCAAATAATTTAGCAAATTCTTTTTCATTAACACCCTCAAATACAGGAGTTGCAAAACGAACACCCTTGCTCCAATCTCTCGCATAATCCATAAGCGTATCATCGTCCATTTTACCTATGAACTCTTTTGCATTTGCAAACTTTGCAGTATCTGAAATTGCTATCATTTTAGTTCTTAGATCTTCAAGCCAATTTTCTCTTTTTGCATCAAACTCTTCAGCAATTTGTTGCCCTAATCTTTTTCCAATAATTCCTAAATGCACTTCAAGAATTTGCCCTATATTCATACGACTTGGAACACCTAGTGGATTTAAAACAATATCTACAGTTTCACCATTTGCCATGTAGGGCATATCTACATCCGGTACGATAGTTGAAACAATACCTTTGTTACCATGACGACCAGCCATTTTATCGCCCACTTTTAGTTTACGTTTAGTTGCAATATAAACTTTAACAAGTTTCGTCACACCACTTGGTAAGATGTCATCTTTTTCTAATACTGCTAACTTCTCATCATGATTCACTCTAAGAGATTTTTTCTGATCTTGAAAATACTGTTTTATATCTGCATACTTTTTTTGTACATCATCATTAAATTGTTTGATAATATTATTTAATGCAAATCTATTCGCTTTCTCAAGCTCCTCTTTAGGTACTTGTGTACCTTCTTCATACTCAACGCCATTAACTTCACATTTAGTATTTAATTTTGCACGAGAAAGAAGATTGTTTACACGAAGTAATTCTTCTCTATCTATCACAAGAAGTCTATCATGATGATCACGATCTAGTACCTCTTTTTCAGCCTCATATGCTTCTAATGCTCTAGGATCTTTTTCATACCCTTTTTTAGTAAAGATTTTAACATCAACAACAATACCTTCCATAGATTGTCCACAATACAATGATTTATTAACAACATGACCCGCTTTTTCACCAAATATAGCACGAAGTAGTCTCTCTTCAGGAGTTGGTTTTACCTCACCTTTTGGAGTTACTTTACCGACCATTATCATACCAGGCTTGATATAAGTTCCAACTTTTACAATACCACTCTCATCAAGGTGGAAAAGTTTTTCCTCTTTAACATTTGGAATATCTTTTGTAATCTCTTCAGAACCATCTTTAAGCTCTCTTGCTTCTACCTCTTTTTCATAAATATGAAGTGAAGTAAAAGTATCATCTTGAATCAGTCGCTCATTGATAACGATAGCATCCTCATAGTTACAACCATTCCATGGCATAAATGCAACGGTAATATTTTTTCCAATTGCCATTTCACCTTGATCCATACTTGGACCATCTGCAATCACTTGACCCTTCTCAACAAAATCACCTTTATTTATAATCGGTACTTGCATATATGAAGTATTTTGATTGGTTCTCATGTTTTTATGAAGCCAATAGTGATCTATAAATGCACCATCATCATCTTCACCTAAAATGTAAATATTTTTACTGTCAACTTTTTCAATAATACCTGCACGTTTCGCTTTAATAGCTTCCCATGAATCACGAGCTACAATAGCCTCCATTCCAGTTCCAACAAATGGAGCATCACTCCAGATAAGAGGAACTGCTTGTCGTTGCATGTTTGAACCCATCAATGCTCTATTTGCATCATCGTGTTCTAAAAATGGAATCATAACTGCAGCAACTCCCATAACCATTCCTGAACTTACATCATAATAATCAACTTTACTTTTCTCTTCAAGCCTGATCTCACCATCAACTCTAATCTCAATTAAATTCTCTATGATATTGTCATCATCATCAAGCTTCGTTGATGAAGGTGCCATTATCTTATTTTCTTCTTGAGTTGCTGTAAGATATACGATTTCATTTGTTACTTTTCCATCTTTTACTATTCTATATGGAGACTCTACAAAACCATGCTCATTTACCTTTGCATAAGTTGCAAGGGTATTGATAAGACCAATATTTTGACCCTCTGGAGTTTCAACTGGACAAATTCTACCATAATGCGTAGGATGCACATCCCGTACTTCAAATCCAGCTCTCTCTTTGACAAGACCACCCTCACCTAGTGCGGAAAGTCTTCTTTTATGCGTTACTTCACTCAACGGATTGGTTTGATCCATAAATTGTGAAAGTTGACCACTTGTAAAGAACTCTAAAATTGTATTTGTAATCATTTTTGAATTTACAAGATCATGAGGCATAAGCTCTTCGATACTTCCACTTAGTGTTGTAAATTTATCACGAATTGATTTTTGCATCTTAACAAGACCGCTATGAAGCTCACCAGAAAGAAGTTCACCAATTGCTCTAATTCTTCTGTTTCCAAGATGATCTCTATCATCTATGTGACCTTGACCATTTTTAACTTTTATAAGATATTTTACAACATTTACAATATCTTCACTTGTAAGTACCGTAACAAAATCAGGAACTTTGATATTTAGCTTATGGTTCATTTTCATACGACCAACACGCGTAAGGTCATATCTTTCAGGATTAAAGAAAAGATCTTTTATAAAAGCTAGTGCTGCCTCTTTTGTAACAGGCTCACCCGGTCTCATAACTTTATAAATTCTGATAGCTGCTAGATCATTCTCATCTTCGATCTCTTCAGTCTGTTTGAGAAGTTTCATCATCTCAATATCAGCTATAAAAGAGTTGATAACAGAATCATCAACACCAGATGCTAAATCATTTGCAATTTCAATCTCTTTTTCACCAATTTCGATAAGCTTAGCAATTTTTGTCTCATCAAGTTGTGTTAAAGTTTCAAATAGAACTTCCCCACTCTCTTGATCTATGATAGGAGCAGATAAAAATCTATTCATCAATGTCTCGACTGGATATTCAATCCACTTGATACCTTCGTCTTTTATCTTCGCCGCTTTTTTAGATGACAATCGTTTACCAGCTGCAACTAGTAAATTTCCTTTTTCATCTCTTAGATCAAACTCAATTTTTCCTGCAAAATCTTTTTCATTAAACTCAACTAAAAATTTATTGCTTTTAATTTTAATAATTTGTGTTGGATAAAAAAGTTTTAGAATATCTTGCTTACTATAACCAAGTGCTCGAAAAAGAATCGTAACTGGAACTTTTCTTCTTTTGTTGATTCGCACATAAAGTATATCTTTTGAATCATACTCAAAATACAACCAACTTCCACGATCTGGAATGATTTGAGCCGTATAAAGAAGTTTATTAGAAACTGTTGCACTCTCTGCTACTTTGAAAATAACACCAGGACTTCTGTGGAGTTGATTTACAACAACTCTTTCAACACCATTGATAATAAATGATGTACGATCTGTCATGAGTGGTATATCTCTGATATAAAGAAATTGCTCTTTTATATCTTTTACACCAGTTTTTTCGCCTGTTTTTTCATCTTTCTCATGAAGAATTAGACGAATTTTCATCTTTAGATGCACAGAGTAGGTAAGACCTCTCTCCATGCACTCTCTGATTGTATACTTAGGTTTTCCTATCTCACTCTCAACATACTCCAAAGTAAGTCGGTTCTGTGCATCATGGATAGGGAATATCGAAGTAAATACTTTTTCAATACCACTATCTCTTGCATTGCCACCAACATTTAAAAAATGTTCATAACTTTTTTGTTGCAGTTGTAATAAATTTGGAATTTCTATGTGCTTTTGCTTTTTAGCAAAATTGACTCTGAGCCGATTTCCTGACCTTAAACTGTTTAACATGGGTTACCTCATAGAAGAATTTTAAATTTGCAAATTTGGAAGAATATAACTATTTTATCCAATATAGTTTATATTTTACTGAACTAATAAAATATACTGCATATAATAGATATTCATGGTAGTTATAAAAAAGAGGAAAACCCTCTTTTTTATATGGATAATTACTTGATTTCAGCAGTTGCACCAGCTGCTTCAATTGCTTTTTTAGCTTCTTCAGCATCTTCTTTTGAGACACCTTCTTTAAGTACTGTAGGCGCACTTTCAACTGCTTCTTTTGCCTCTTTAAGACCAAGACCAGTTAATGCACGAACTGCTTTAATAGCGTTGATTTTCTTCTCACCAGCTCCTGTAAGAATAACATCAAACTCAGTTTTCTCTTCTGCTGCTGCACCTGCATCTCCACCGCCACCAGCTACTACTGTTGGTTGTGCTGATACGCCAAATTTTTCTTCAAACTCTTTAACTAGCTCTGAAAGCTCTAATACTGACATGTTAGAGATAAATTCTAAAACATCTTCTTTTGTTGTTGCCATAATAACAATTTCCTTTTTTTAAATTTTTAATAAAAATTATTTCACTCAAAAGTGATTAATTAACCACTTTTACGCTGCGTCTTCTTCAAGTTTTTCTTTAAGATTGTCAAGACCTGTAACCATATTTCTCGCAGGTGCAGTCCAAACAGATAGAAGCATACCAATAAGTTCATCTCGTGATGGTAATTTAGCCATAGCCGCAATTGCACTAAGCTCTGCAGTTTTGCCTTCGATAAGTCCTGATTTGATTACAAACTTATCTTCAAATTCACTTGCAGCCTTATCAGCCACTTTACAAGCAGAAATTTGATCTTTACCCCAAACAATAAGATTTGTATCTATCAATTCCACTTCATCAGTACCAGCATTTTTCAATGCAATCTTAGAAAGTGAATTTTTAACAATACGAACTTTTGTTCCAGACTCTAACGCTAAAGCTCTAACAGATTCTAGTTGATCACACT
>DQTU01000253.1 GCA_015662615.1 Campylobacterales bacterium
AAATGACTTTTTTAGGTATTTGAGTAAGTCTAAAAGATAGGGTGTCTCTAAAGCAAGAGCATCTCCATCCGCTAAAAACACCTTTCTACTTTCAGGATAAGCATCGGATAAACTATCTATCTCTTTATAGACATTTTCAATAATTCTTACTTGGTAGTTTTTACTTTTATACATGGAGCAAAAAGAGCAGTTGTTATAGCTACAGCCGTAGGTGGCTTGGATGATGATATTGTTAGCTTCTGCTGGTGGTCTATAGAGAGGATATGAGTAATTTATCAAAATATAAGTTTAACACAAAGAGAGCATTAAGCTCCCTTTGAAAAAGTAGATAATAAAAATTATGCTACGAAGTTAGGAATCCGAATCATTTGACCAGGATAGATTTTATCTGCATCTTTAATTACTTCTAAGTTTGCTTCAACAATCTCAGGGTATCTTGATCCATCTTTATAGTAGATATCAGCAACTTTCCAAAGTGTATCACCTTTTTGAATCTCATAATAAAGATCTTGAAGTGTAATTGAATCATCTTCAATCGTTACATCATCAAAAATTACTTTTGCAACACCTTCTATATTTCCAGCGATTAGTGCTGCTTTTGCTCTATCTTCAGCATTTTTTGCATGACCTTTTATCGTAACCGTCTCACCATCAACAATAACTTCTAAGTTCTCTATCGGCATTGTCTTACTATTTTCAGCGATATAACCTTTAATATTCTCGTTATCATCACCAAGACCTAACATTTTTTTTCCTGCATCTTTGACAAAATCAAAAAATCCCATTGCTTCTCCTTAAAATTTTAATACTTTGTATTATAAACTGTTATACTAAAACTAATATTATTTTTTTGGTCTAAAAACTTTTATAACCTCTTCATTACATTCAAAATAACTTCCACCTATCAAATCGATGCAGTAAGGAACCGCAGGAAAAACTGCATCCAAGCACTCTCTAATCGACTTTGGTTTTCCCGGAAGATTGATGATAAGGCTTTTTTTCCTTATCCCTGCACTTTGTCGTGAAAGAATTGCTGTTGGAACATACTGTAAACTCACTTGTCGCATCAACTCTCCAAAACCAGGAAGCATCTTTTCACAAACATTTTCAGTTGCCTCTGGAGTAACATCTCTTGGAGCTGGTCCTGTTCCACCCGTAGTCACAATCAAATCACATCCAAGCTCTTGAAGCTCAATCAATGTTTTTTCGATCACATCTTGCTCATCTGGAATGCATCGATACACCTCTTCAAATTCATTTAAAAGATAATCTTTCATGGTATCTATGATTGCCACACCTGAAATATCCTCATAAATTCCTTTACTTGCTCTGTCAGATGCCGTTAAAATTCCTATTTTTATTTTGTCCACAATGTGTGTCCTCCCTCTTTTATAAAATAAACTGTTGCATAATTTTTAAAAAAATCATATGCTTTTTTGCTGTCAATAATTTTATCTTTTCCCCCAAGATAAACCTCAATAAGAATACCTCTTTTTTTGAGTTCTACTAATTTTTCTGCTTCCCATGTAAACTCCAAAAGTTTTTGAAGTGATTCTAATGTATCTTTTTTGAAATAACGCTTCAACTCATAAGTCGAGGGATAAGCAATATTTTCTAAAAACAGCTTTTCATATGCATCTGAGTTTTTTTGATAACTAATCGTTTGAAGTCTCTTAAATTTTTCACTCTTATCTTGAAAAAATGCGGGAGAAAAAAGTTGTAATGTATCTATTCTATCACTGTTATTTTGTACATATTCAAAGGCTCTCACAGCCCCTAAACTAAATCCACTTACAGCATATTGACTCTTCTTTAGATACGCTTCAAAAAGCTCCTCTTCACGCCATAAAGAGAAACCGCTAAAGAAATTCACCCACCACCTTTTGAAGCTCTTGGCGGGTAACGCTTTCATTTTCAAGCAGCAATGATTCTAGTTTTAAAACTGCCCCTTTGGTTCGTGCTAAGAACTGCTCCACATCCTCTATCGCTTCATCAATAAGATTCGCACTATCGATTGGTGATGCCAATATCCCATCTCCCATGCCATAATTCTGCACCATATCATCTGCGATCATTTTTGCTTTTTTCAAATCAACTGCTGCATTTGAGAAAGTCTCTTGATAAAAAAGCTCACTTGCAACAAACCCTGAAAGATAGACTTTGAGCTTGGATAACATCTGCGTTTTAGACTCGATCTCTTTTTCAACATCTTTGATAAATCCATTGATCATCGTAACCTTATCAAAATCCACTTCATACCAATAGGCACTCAAAGCTTTTGCTGCTTGATAGGTGGCTTGGATTTTTTTCTCCTCTTCTGAGTAGCTTAAAATTTTTCGTTTTCCCAAAATAACTTTATCTTTGACCTCATTAAAGTCTCGAACCTCTACTTTTTTACTCTCTCTTTTTAAAGCATTTAAAGCCGCTTCATTTACAAGCGTTGAGAGTGCCGCGCCAGAAAACCCAACTGTCATTTTAGCGATATCTTTACTATCCACATCATGCGTTTTACATTTTAGATAAACCTCAATAATCTCTTGACGCTCTTTGATATCAGGCAATGAGACAAAAACACGCCTATCAAACCGCCCTGCCCTTAAGAGTGCCTCATCCAGCATCTCCATCTTGTTTGTGGCTGCAATCACGATAACATTTGAACTGTCTTCAAATCCATCCATTTCGGTAAGGAGTTGGTTTAGGGTTGACTCTCTCTCATCATTTCGTCCCCCTCCTCTAGCTTTTCCCACCGCATCTATCTCATCGATAAAAATAATAGAGGGAGAAAACCGTTTTGCATTTTCAAAAAGCTCTCGTACTCTTTTGGCTCCCATACCAACATAAATCTGGACAAACGAAGCTCCACTATGGTAGAAAAAAGGAACATCAGCCTCTCCAGCAACTGCTTTGGCGATCATAGTCTTTCCAACACCCGGAGAACCAATGAGCAGCACACCACGAGGAAGCGAAATTCCAAAATCTGTATATTTTTTAGGATTTTTCAAAAAGTCAACGATTTCCATTAACTCCTCTTTGACTTCATCAATTCCAGCAACATTTGCAAAGGTTACATCAGACTTGGAAGGTTCAATTTTTCGAGATAGTGAGAGGTGTTCCAACTCAGGAGCTGCTTCTTGTTTATGTTCTCTACGCTCTTTTGCTTCTGCTCTCAATTGTGTTCTTTTCCCAAAGATCAGTGCAATCATAATGGTAAAAAGAAAGAGTAAAAATGCAAAGATAAGACCACTATAGTCTCTATTTTGTTTTGCCTCAACAGGAACTTTTGTCAAAAGCTCTTCTATATTGATACCATCTTTTATAATGGAGTAACTATCCTCATTCGTATAAAGTATCACTTCGAAATCTCTAATTTGTGCTCTGACAAAGAGGTCATTTTTTAGAAAATTTTGATATGTTTTAAGATCAATAATCTTTGGTGGTGTATTTAAATAAGCAACAAAGGAGAGTGCAAGCAGTGTTAAAAATGCGATGAGTGGAAGTAAAAGTTTTTTATTCAACTTAAGCGAAATGTGCATAATTACCCTCTCTTTTTACTTCATACGCTTGCAGATTTACCCACTCTTTTTGAAGTGATTTGTTACTACTTATCAATATCTTATTAAAAAACTGGTCATATCCTGCTTGATACTCCCCTTTTTGCTCTTCGACAAGTACCAGCAGGTTACTTTTAGACTTTTGACGAAACGAAAAATTATTCTCAGATACTATCTCTTCAAGAATCTTTAATCTCTTTTTAGCGATATCGCCATTTACTCTATCTTTAAGCGTACTGGCATGCGTACCCGACCTATCACTATAACTAAATCCATGAAGATGGGTAATAGGAAACTTTTTAAAATTCTCTAAGGCATCTTTCCAAATCGCTTCACTCTCCCCAGGATGCCCCACAATAAAATCAGTCCCCAAAGCAAAACCTTTTTCACTTATAAACTCAAAAAGCTCTAAATCGTTCTTCAGTGCATTTCTTCGTCTCATGATACGAAGCATCTCTTCATTGGTGTGTTGCAGGGCAATGTGCAAATGTTTTTCAAGCCAAGTCTCATCTAAAAGTTCCAAAAACTCTTCATCAATCTGTACAGGTTCAAGTGACCCTAAACGAACTCTTTTGACCCCTTTAACCTGTGAAATTCTTTTTAAAAGTTTAGCAATAGAACTGCCTTTATCTTTTCCATAGCTTCCAATATTTGTACCCGTTAAAACAAATTCTCCAAAACCATTATCTGCTAATACTCCAACCTGTTCTATAATTTTATCTTCATCTTGGCTTCTTGCATTTCCTCTAACTGAGGGAATAATACAGTATGAACAGCGAAAATCACACCCCTCTTGTATTTTTATAAATGCTTTTGTCTTTGCTGAAAAATCTTCAACAATTGTCTCATCAATACTCTCTAAATCTCCCAATTGGAAAAAGGGTTCCTCGCTTTTTAATAGTGTGTTTATCTTTGCTTTCTCAGAGTGACCAAAAACACCATAAACCATTTTGTCAGAAAATAGCGCATCCCCTTTGCTAAATGCCCCGCACCCTGCAAGTATCACTTTTTTATCTTTTCTATTTAGCGAGTTGATATAACTTCTCGCACTTCCATCAGCAGAGTTTGTAACCGTACATGAGTTCACTACAACGATATCAGCTTCATCTTCATGTGAGACAGTCTCAAAATCTTTAAGATTTTGTATCATTATTTGGGTGTCATAGATATTGGTACGACAACCGAAGGTTTTAAAGAACACCTTCTTCATAATCCCCCTTTGGTATAACATTTTGATCTCTTTTAATATTAACAATTTGCGTAGGGTATGCTATCTTTATGTCATCTTCTGCATTGATTGCATCGATGATATTTGCAAAGATATTACTTCTTAGTGTCAATGTTGCATAAGAGTTTGTCATGTACCAACAACTTATCTTTATGCCATGTTCTTCCATGAAAATATACGCTCGTGGCTCTACATTGATATTTTTAAGACTATATTGACTTCTTAGCATGTTGAACTGTTTTCTAGAGATATCGGTATACCCTTTTGAGTATTTTTTAACGATCTCTTTAGAAAGATGCAATGCTTTTTTATAATTTGAATCATAGGTAATCATAAAATCCACACCATCCCAAACCGTTTTGAGTTTTCCATGAGTGTAGTTTGCAATAAGGTCTGTAAAAATATAGTTATTTGGGATAAAGATAATTCTTCCTGCTCGTCTATTGTGCATCAAAGTAGTCAGTGTAATATCTTCAAGTATCGTTATCCTTAAAACAGAAATATCAACAATATCTCCAACATACTCCAAGCCATTCTTCATAACTTTAACCCGATCTCCAACATGAAAACTTCCACCAAACACCACAACGATCCAACCAAGCACACTCATAAAGAGATCTTTCATAGCAAATGCCAAACCAGCAGATGCAAAACCTAAAACGGTAACGATATGAGAAACATTCTCTAAAAATGAGAAAAGCAGAACCAACAAAATAAGTATGAAGTTAGTAAAATTAATCCCTTTATGTGCCATATAATATCGTTCATTGTCAGAAATTGTTTTTTTAGCCAGATACTTAAAAAGAAATGAGAGTAAAATAATGACTAAAATAATAGTAGCAATACTAAAAAGCCTCTTCATTTGATCTTTGATATCAGTAGTTACTTTTAAAACATTATCATCCACTTTTTTAGAATAAAGTTTATAAGTATTGACAGCTATCTCATGCGTTGCAATAATTTCATCCAATTCATGGCCTAACTTTTCAATACGATTTAAATTATAATCTCCACCATAAATCCTATTAAGCCGCTTAGCATAACTCTCCTTTTCTGTCAATTGGTCAATGAGTGCTTTAAGCGCTTGTAAATCATTTTCAAATGACTCTTTCTTTTTCTTCATAGTCTTGAGATAGCTAAATCCATTAAAAATATTAAATGGGTTCTCTATCGTAGGTGCTGATTCTAACTCCTGAGGCTTTGTCAAACTCTCAAAAGGGAGTACTTTAAAATCACTCAAAAGTTCAAGCTGATTTAGAAGTGCTTTATCTTGGCGTGTGAGCTCAAGTAGTTTATCACTATCTTTTTCAGGATCAAGTTTTTTCATACGATCTTCAATCTCATTAAGATCATTCTCTATATCAACATAAATTTGATGGTTGTTGTATTTGGTATACCAGATATCTTTTTTTAGGTCTTGATCAATATCTATAAGTTTTTCATTGATCATGGCGGCTTCTTCTTTTAACTGTTGTGCCCGTTTTTGCTCACGTTCAGTTAGTTTTCTTGCTATTACACTATTTTCTTTTATCTGTTTAAGACTCGCATTTGTCTCATTTGAATCCGCATGCAATGAAGTTATAAACAAAAGGGGAAAGAGAACTATAAAAAAAATTTTCAAACTGAATACTCTTTTAGTGTACTAAGTACGATCTCTTTATCTATATCATCTCTCATCTGATGATCACCCAATCCCTTAGCTAAGATAAATTTTATTTTTGAATCATCTGCCTTTTTATCAAGTGAAAAATGGTCATAAAATGCTTCAACATCTGTGATCTCAAATGTAGTCGGCAAATCATACCGCACAAGAATATCTTTGACTCTTTGACTCTGGGATGTTGATAAAAGATCAAGTCTTACTGCCAAATCATTTGCCATACAGATACCTATAGAGACTGCTTCTCCATGAAGATATCTTTTGTAATTCGTTAAGTTTTCAACCACATGCGCAAAAGTATGCCCATAATTTAGAACTGCTCTTAAGCCTTTCTCTTTCTCATCTTGAGCTACAACCCACGCCTTAGTCTCCACACTTTTTTTAATGGCAAGCTGCAAATCTTCTATAGATCGAAGATCTGCATTTTCCAACCACTCAAAAAAATCTTTATCAAATGTAACAGCCATTTTTACAATTTCAGCAACTCCAGCTCCAAATTCGCGACTTGGAAGTGTTTTCAAATACTCTGTTTCAATATAAACTGCTTGAGGCTGGCGAAAAGCACCAATGAGATTTTTACCAAATTTATTATTGATACCAGTTTTTCCACCGACACTTGCATCCACTTGAGAAAGAAGTGTTGTAGGAATTTGCACAAAATCTATACCTCTTTGATAAAGTGAGGCAGCAAATCCAGTCATATCCCCTATAACCCCTCCACCAAATGCGATAAGCGTAGAGCCGCGATTAAATTTATGATTAAAGAGGTTTTCCAAAATAAGATCAAGACTTTCTTGGTTTTTATAAAATTCACCATCAGGTATTGTGATAATGTAAAGTTCATCTGAAGTTAGTTTTTCAAGTAATGATTTTAAGTGAAGCCCTGCCACTTTAGGATTTGTCACAATTGCAACTTTTCCAGAAAATATTAAGCTCTTATCCGAATCAATAAAAACAGAATAATTTGAACTACTTTTTGCTTCAAAGCTGATATCGACCTTCATATATTACCCCAAACTTAAAATTTTCAATTATTTAACTATTATAGCTAAAAATATTTATGATTTTATTATTCTGATGGGATAAAGAGTTGATAGTTATTTTTAAATCTAAAATAGTGCTTTTCTATATCTGTTGAAAAGTAAGAAGCCATTTTTGAAGACAACATCTTCTCCTCAAAAATTACAAATTGTAAAAAATCATCCCTGCGCCCAAGTTCCATGATAGGATTTTCTTCAGTTTTTATAATTTTTACCTTCTCATCAAATAGCTTTGCAAGATTTTGAAAATGGCTGATGATTTTTTCTTGCTCTTCACTATTTTCCAAATGCACATCAAAAAGTGTAATTTTAATTTTGAGCTGAGAAGAGATATCAAATATGATTGAAGAGACTTTTTCTGCCTTTTTACTATTTGAGCTTAAAAAAACTGACTCTTTTATCGTGAAAAAACCACTTTTCGCTACTTTAAAAATAGGAAGTTTTAAACGGTATAAAAACATAAGATTTGCATGCAAAAACTTTTGATTTGTGACAATAAGTCCAATGTAATGCATCTTTATATCAGAAGAGATAATCTCATTTGAGTCATCACTATGAAAATCAAACGCTACAATCATATTTGAGTTTTCATAGCTTTTAATTTTGTCTAAGATCCCTGAAAATCTTGCATTAACCACCTTAAAAATCAACTTATTACTATTTAATTTTGAATGTAAAATCATAGCATCATTGGTAAGCGTCTCTACATCTTCATCACGCATTACTTTCATATCAATATAGCAGTAAATATTTTCACCAAAAGGAGTGGGAAATTGTCCAAATTCTCTTTTGACACTTTTATAAACACCTTTTAAAACATTTGGATTACCCACAGCAAGTATCGCATCATTGGGTAAAAGCATCATTGAAGGCGATGGTAAAAGAAGCTTGTGTTCTCTAAATATAGCCGAAATTCGCCACCGTTTTTGATCAATATTTCGTATATGCCTATAGACATAAGGACTTCCAAATGGAATTTTAAACTCCATTATCTCGCCAGTTCCAATTCCAAGATTTTGGGCAAATAGAGGAAGATCAGGTAGATAATTACTAAAAATATTTGAGAGCGTATCGTGGGCATCAGTTATGGTAAGATTGGGATCATTAAACTCCACATCCCACTTATCTACAATGGCAATTTGAATTTTTGGATCAATCTTTCTAATGTTTTTATAACTCTCTTCCAAATCTGTTTTAGTAGCAGTAATAATCATACATTGATAAAAATCTTCACTTTCAACAAGCACTGATATTTTACTAAAACTTGTTGGATCAAATTTATAGTATGTAAACTTTTCAACTTTAGTTTCGGGGAGTGTTGCCTCATTATAATAAACGACATAATATTTGTTGTTAGTAGCATCTGAGCTAATAACCCTTTGTAAGAACCGTCGTGCTGTTTTACCATCAGCTATGATAAGTATTTTTTTCATTTATCATCTACTTTGATACAGTTACATAACTCAATTTCAAGTGAACTTAAAGGTCTGTTTTTAGAATCTACCAAGGAGATAAAACACGCTCCATCTTTTAAATGAAGTAAAAATATCTTATTTCCACCTTCATAACCTTGTAGTGGATTATCAATCATTGGTCTATTTTTTTGATTTGTAAGAAATAGGTGTGACTCTTTAGTAAATGAGGCATTTGAAATCTTAATAGTGGAACTATCTAAGATCTTTTTTATTTTATCCTCCAAACTCTTTTGACATAAGGAGGTTTTATCTACTATTATAGCAAACTGATCTGACGCAACACTCTTTGGTTGTACAGAATATGCAAAAATAGTATTGAGAGCAACCGCTAAAAATGCAAAAGATTTTTTAATAAATTCCATACATCTTCCTAAATCCTGTTAATATCTCTGTTCTTTTTATAGATTTTAAAGCTCTATCAACTTTTTGACATTGGTTATTTTCAATATAAAAAAGTGCACTAGAGAGGGAATCTTCATCTATGTTGCCAAAATCTCTAATATAATCATCACTACTCACACACGTTGGAGCTATACCATCAATATAATCGCCTTCACCATCGCCATTAACACTTCTAAACTGTACAGGCAAAATCACTTTATCACAATACTCTTTACCACGCATGCCATAGGGTTTTCCACAAGTCGCACTCCCCACTTGAATCACTTCAACACTATTTGAATTGGCTTTAAGTGCATTGATGACCAATTCACTTGCTGAACAACTGCTGTCTGTTGTAATTATAAAAACACGGGAAAGATTTAAAGCATTTTGAGGTGCTTGTTCAAAATATTCAACTTCATTATAATGTGAGTATTTTTCATTATATTGCGTTTGGTTAAATATGGTACCTTGTACCCTATCTCCGCCAATTAATAGGGCAAGATAATTAGCAATATAAACATAACCTCCCCCATTATAACGAAGGTCTAATACAAGTTCAGTAATACCTTCTTCTTTAAAAATATTAAAACTCTGCTCAAGCTCTTTTTCTGAAGTTCCTATAAAAGATTGGAACACTAAATAGCCTATTTTTGTACTATTTTGTTCAATGATACTTTGATGTAGAACTGTTTTTAGACTAAACTCTTCTTTTGAAAGTGTAAGTTCCCTTTGGTCACGAAGCTTTAACGTCATAGTAAGATTCTCTTCATCCTCTACAAAATATTTTTTATGTAATGTCTCACTATTGTAAAAATCTAAAATTTTAATTCCATCAATTGACTCTATCAAATCCCCTCTTTTTAACCCCGCTCTATCAGCTGGAGAATCAGGATAGACTAAAATAGGCATAATATTTTCTGCTTCCAAATCATAAATAGGGTAAAATCCAAATCCTATGCTGATACCTGCTTCAAAAAAATCATCATGATCTTTCTTTGTCATGATATAACTAAACCTATCTGTTTCGTGTCTCAATGTTTTTAAAAGTGCTTCATCATCTTTATATTCTGATATATTTTGTTCACTTAAAATTGGCGTCTCATCCGCCCAAAGATAACTATCATGCATCACATCATAAACAAACTGTTTTTTGCTCTCTTCACTACAACTATCACAACAATTGTCACATGAGGTATACAAAAGTGTAATAAAGAGGAAAAAAATGTATCTCATAATCCTAATCCAACCTACTCTCTACAGATTTTTGATGTGCATCCAAACCTTCAGTTTTTGCTAAAAGTGCACATGCATGACCAATCTCATCCATCCCCTGTCGGCTCATACTAATTATCGAAGTTTTTTTCATAAAGTTTTCAACTCCAAGAGGAGAGTAAAACTTTGCTGTTCCTCCTGTTGGAAGTGTATGGTTAGGACCAGCGATATAATCACCTATAGGTTCAGGTGTATAGGAGCCCATAAAAATTGCACCGGCATGTTTAATGCGAGGTAAAAGATCAAATGGATTTTCTACCATAAGCTCTAAATGTTCTGGGGCAATTTCATTCATAAGTACACAAGCTTCCTCTAAATCTTTTACAATGATAATTGCCCCTCTATGTTCAATAGAAGCAGTTGCTATCTCTTTACGATCTAATTTTCCAAGAGCCTTATAGACCTCTTCTCTTGCACTATTTGCAATTTTGGAAGAGGTAGTGATTAAAATTGAACTTGCCATCTCATCATGTTCTGCTTGACTCAAAAGATCAAGTGCAAGAAATTTTGGATCAGCAAATTTATCTGCAATAATTCCTATCTCACTTGGCCCTGCTATCATATCAATATTTACTTCCCCAAAAACCATCTTCTTAGCCGTAGCAACAAATATATTTCCAGGTCCCGTAATAACATCTACTTTTGGTATGCTCTCAGTTCCATAAGCCATAGCGCCTATTGCACTAGCTCCTCCTACTTTATAGGCATGCTCTATTTTACACAGATGCATAGCTGCGAGTAGCAGTTCATTGATTTCCCCATTAGGAGCAGGTGTACAAACTATAATCTCTTTAACGCCAGCTACAATAGCAGGAATGGCATTCATCAGCATTGAGCTAGGGTAGGCAGCTTTTCCACCAGGGATATAAAGCCCTGCCCTATCTACGGCACTTACTTTTTGACCAAGAACAATTCCATTATCTTCAAAATCCATCCATGACTTTGGAAGTTGTTTTTGATGAAATGCATATATGCGGTCATAAGCAAGGTGCAACGCATCTTTAAGCGTACTGTCAATGGAATCATAAGCTTTTTTCATCAATGTAGTATCAATTTGAAGTTGGTTATCTTCATTAACATCCCATTTGTCAAACTTTTTTATATGATCGTTTAATGCTCTGTTTCCATCAATTTTTATCTCATTTAAAATCAATCCAACAGTTGCTTCTACGCTTTGCATATCCATCTTACCACGACCTAAAAGCGCATTAAACTCATTTTTAAACGCTTTACTTTGACTATCGATAATCTTCATTAAATCTCCTCTTATATCTTGGATACATACTCTCATTTCCAATTAATCCACCTTGATGAATATAGAGTATCTCTTTTTTAAATTGTGGTTGATATTTTAACAAAGTCATCCATCCCAAGGGGTCATATAACAAGTCAAATTCAATATCAGTCTCTTTTTTTAATTCTATCCAAATTTCAAAAAATTCTCTATAAAGCTTAGCAAAATGGTACTTTTTATCCAGTGTTAAGATAGTCGGATGCCTCCTTTCATCCCCTTCAAGTTCTAAAAACTGCTTTTTAAGATAATTTGCACCCCCAACACATGCACATGTATAAACTTTTTGTTTCAAATGCTTTTGTAAATAGAGAGCAGTTGTCCCCGTTCCAGAGGGTAAAAAGATATCTGCATCATATAGCTTTAACTCTTGGGCTAAAATTTTTATACCATATTCTGCCTCAACAAAATGTCCTCCTTCTGGTATAAAAAGCTCTTCATCTTTGAGAGTTATTGGAAAAGCCTCTTCTAAAATTTTCATGCCATTTTGCAAAGCATATTTATAATTACCATGAGGGTTTTGTTTTAAATAATCCGCTATATGATCAACATAATATTCAAATCCTACACCTTTAATTTTTGAAAGTTCTGAGAGTGAATACATAGCATTTGATTGCGGTGATCCATGTGAAATTATTTTTCTAAAGTTGTTAAAATCGTAGTTTAAAAAGTAGTGGAGTTTTCGTGCTTTATTCCCAGAGAAACGACTATCAAGCAAATCGTCTCTCTTAAGTAAAAAATTTGTATTTCTAAATGTTATCTTGTGGAGAGGACTTTTTCTAATTTCTATCAATGCAATTCAAATCACTAAAAGCTTGTTTCAATCTCTCAACTAAAGATTTTTCACCCTCTCTAAGCCATTTTCTTGGATCATAATAACTCTTATTTGGCCTATCCTCACCATCAGGATTTCCTATTTGACCTTGGAGATAATCTCTATTTTTAGCCTCAAAGCCTCTCACGCCATCCCAAAATGCCCATTGTGTATCTGTATCGATATTCATCTTGATGACACCATAGTCGATTGCTTCTCTAATCTCTTCAAGCGTTGATCCACTTCCTCCATGAAATACAAAATCAACAGGCTTTTCAACTGTTTTAAATTTCTCTTGGATATATTTTTGTGAATTATCTAAAATTTTTGGTTGTAGTGAAACATTTCCAGGCTTATAAACACCATGAACATTTCCAAATGAAGCGGCAATGGTAAACTTATCAGAAATTGCACTTAAACGCTCATACGCTTCACTTACCTCTTCTGGTTGTGTATATAAAAGTGCACTATCAACACCTGAGTTATCAACACCATCTTCTTCGCCACCTGTAATCCCAAGTTCAATTTCAAGCGTCATTCCAATTTTACTCATCCGCTTTAGGTATTCTTCACAAATAGAGAGATTTTCTTCTAAGGACTCTTCTGAAAGATCTAACATGTGTGAACTATAAAGAGGAGTTCCATGTACTTTATAGTGTGCCTCACTAGCTTCTAAAAGACCATCTATCCATGGAAGGAGTTTCTTTACAGCATGATCTGTATGCAAGATAACAGGTACGCCATAAGCCTCTGCCATAGTATGTACATGTTGTGCGCCACTCACAGCGCCAAGGATAGCAGCTTTTTCATTTTCATTTGAAAGCCCTTTCCCTGCATAAAAAGCGGCTCCGCCATTTGAAAATTGTATGATGATTGGAGAATTTATCTCACTTGCCGCTTCTAAAACTGAATTAATCGAACTTGTTCCTACCACATTGACAGCAGGAATTGCAAAGCCTTCTCTTTTAGCTATTGCAAATACCTTCTGTATATCATCACCGGTTACTACACTAGCACTCACTGAATCTAAGATTTTTTCGCTCATAATGTTGCCCTTTACTATTTAATAGATATATCGGCGTTACTTCTTAATTTTTTAGTCATCTTCTTCATGTTCTCTTGGAACTTTTTAACTTTTAAACTCTGCTCAATTCTTGGTTTTGCTTCCTCTAGTGAAACATTTCCAGCAGGTTTTTTATCTTCTAATAAAATAACGTGATAACCAAATTGTGTTTTTACTGGTTTTTTAGTATATTTTCCTTTTTTTAGAGCAAATGCTGCATCACTAAACTCTTTAACCATTCTCTTTTTATCAAACCAACCAAGATCTCCACCACTTGGACCACTAGGCCCTGTTGATTTTGTTTTTGCTAAATCTTCAAATTTTGCCCCGCCATTAAGCTCTTTTATAACCGCTTTCGCATCAGCCTCTGTAGTTAATAAAATATGTTTTGCTTTGACAGTTTCAGGCTTTTGAAACATTGCTTTATTTTTTTTGTAAAAATCTTTAATCTCAGAGTCTTTAAGTTTTATTGCTTCAAACTGCTTCTTCATCCACAATTCAAGGGCAAGATCTCTTTTTACACTTTTAAGTGCTTCTTGAAATTCTGGCTCTTTTTCCATTCCTTCTTTCAATGCTTTTTCGCCTAAAAGTTTCTTTTCAATCGCTTGGTCAATAATCTTAGTTTTTTGCTCTTTTGTCATTTGGGAAAAATTAGCACCTGGAATTACTTGTAAAATCGCACCTATTTCTCTCTCTGTAATATCGCTACCATTTACTGTTGCAAATGTTTTTGCACTCACAGTTGTTGCAAAAAGTGAAAGTGCTACCGTTGAACCTATTAAATATTTTTTCATTTACTTCCTTTACTTCCTTTAATTTTAAGTCGTTACTATATCTTTTGTTTGCTAATAAAAAGCAAATATTGACAGATCTACGTAAAAAAATTGTGTTAGTCTAATATGATTGTAAATTTTGCGCCGTCACTAACATTCTCAACCTCAAGTTTTCCCTTACAACTATCTTCAATAATAAACTTTGACATATAAAGCCCCAATCCTGTCGAATCAGCACTCTCTTTTGTAGTAAAATAAGATTCAAAAATTTTATCAATGATTGCTTCATCAATACCACCAGCATTATCTATAATTTCAATATACTTTTTCTGCCCTTTTTCAAAACAATTAATTTCTATTTTTGGCTCTTTTATTTCACGCACAAGAAGAATGTTTTCACCATTTTTAAGGAGATTTATCAACACTTGTACCACCTCATTTGAGTAAGTACTCAAAGTTACCTCTTTTTCATAAGTTGTCGTAACTTCTATACTGTGTTTGACAAATGAAGAGGAGAGAATAAAGAGTGCTTTTTCAGTAAGTTTTTCTAAAGTGGTATCTTCTTTTTTTTTGGATGGTTTGAAAAAACCTGCAAAATCATCAATAGTATTTGAGAGATGGTAGACATACTCTTCAATTTTTTCTAAAGAATACAGAAAAAGTTTTTCATCATATTTTCCAAGATCAATTTTTATTTGAAGCCCAGTAGAAGCAGCTGTTATAGCACTCAGCGGCTGTCTCCACTGATGGGCAATCATGCTCATCATCTCACCCATTTGTGCCAATTTACTATTGTGAATCATAATTGAGTCTTTATCACGACTCTTTTTTACCTCTTCCTTGACTCGAAGCTCAAGTTTTTGATTGAGATCTTGTAGCTCTTGTGAAGAGACTTTAGCAATATTAGTTAATGCTCTAGTAATCTCTAAATTCATATCTAGTTTTTTATAGTGTGTTTTAAAATAGAGCTCTTTTTGGATTTTTTTATTTGATTCACTAAGTGCAAGCGCAGTCATACTTTGATTTAAAAAAAGTGATTTTTCCTCATTTGCAAAAAATTCTCCGTACCCATAATAACCACAATTTGTCCCAAGCATTTTATATTGCTCAATCTCAGCATGAGCAATATTTTGTAAAAATCTTCGTCGACCCCCAGAGGCGTAAATAAAAAGCGTCTCTACTGATTCATTTTGAGCTATATCTTTAATAATATTTTGTGTATTTTGAAACATCTTTTCAGCATTTCCAAAAGCGATATGGAGACTTTGCTGTTCATCCATTTTTGTTGCAAACGTTAAAGACCCATCTCCTGGATTTGAACGAACTGATCTTGCGATATACGAACCATTAGTTGTATCTTTAAAAACAAAAGGAAATTGTAAACCACTAAGTGGCAATTTTGTAGCGATTTCAGAACCTAAATATTTTTCATAAAGATCATAAACTGACATCTTATCGACCGTAAAGATTCTATTTTTTTTTGATTTTGTAATTTTAAATGATCGTCCAACGGGTTCCCATTCTGAGGTGTATCTATTTGAGGCGGTAAGCTTTTCTCCATTTAAGCTTACTGCAACAATGCCATTTTTAGATATATGTGTATAATTAAATACAGACCCACCATCAAATTTTCCACCATCTCCACAAAGTCCACCAGAAATTACGAGATCTTGTTTTACTGATTTAATACCGTTTAAAATTTCAGATGCATCTATATCATCAGCCGAAACAAAAAGAATCAATGCTTTTGTATCTTTTTGAATAATTTCATTAGCCAAAGTTACACCGGCACTATAACTATCTGATTGTGATTCTAAAAAAGTGGATTTAAGAGATGTGTAATCAAATACAGTAATGGAGATTACTATATTTGAAGTTAAGATTCGCCCCTCAATTATCTCACCGTCAGTAGTAGTTCCAATCACCGCAGCACTTGGAAGAAGTTCATTTAGCAATAATGTAATCTTTTGGATCTCATTATGCTTTTTTTGATGTGAAAAAACTTGAATTAAAATATCGCTAGAATCAATTATCTGATTTTCATAGATATAATCTCTAAGTTTTTCATCACTTCTAAATCGAATATTGAATGTTTTCATTGGACTAAAACTGCCTTAAAAGTTAAAAATCTTAAACTAAAGTGGCATTATATTAAATTTTTTATAATAAAAAGCATAAAATGTAAAAAATAGTGCAATAATCTAGGTTAAAATAGGAATAACCCATTTTAACTAGGTAAGAGGTATCGTTAGTAAAAAGATATTTTGTCCACTATTAAAATATGTTTTTAGATCAGCATTCATGATAATAAGCGCATTTTGTACATGTTTTGGAGCCACTTGTGCTGATGAATCTTGCCCAAAATCATCCTCATTATCTTTTTTAAAAAATCTATTCACTAAATTATTACCACTATATTTTTGATTATCACTTGTGGTAATTATCTCAATTTTCAAGTTACCTTTTAACTCATAAAATTTCACATCAACTTTCAAATCTTTTGTATCATGATAGCTATCCAATATGCCTCTAATGGCATCTCTTAAAGCATCTGGAGAAATTTTTGCATGTAATGTATCAAGATCAGGCTTGGACTCTCTATCTATCGGTATTAAGTTTAGTGTTGCTTTGATCTCATCTGATCTCTCTTTTAAAATTGATGCAATTACAAAATATATATTTATCTCATCACTTCTATGATGTAATCGCCTCTCAAAATGAGATGTAGAGATTTTTAATGCATCTAAAAGTACTTTTATATCATACTCAATATCAACCTTCTTCTCATGCTCATTAAGTGCATTTAAACTACCTCGTAGAGAAGAGAGGCAGGAATTAATTTTTTGATCTTGAAACTTTATCTGTTTGGAACTTGGAATATCTAAAATATGATTTGAGAGTTTCACAATAAACATATCTTTATTAAAAAGTTTCATTTTATTAACTAAAACATTAAAACTAAACTCTTTAGATCTATTTTTAATCGTTACAAGAAAATTAAAATCTTGAGCACTTGTTATAAGATCCAACCAAGTTGCTGAGTGATGGCTATTTAGATAGTTTGGATCACTAACTGGTGACACAAACCTCTTCAATAGTCTTGGATTAGAAACGACTCTGTTAAAAAGCCTGTTTTCTCCAAAAAACTTTGTAAAGTTTTTATTTGACTCTACTACTTGATTTCCTCTTTTATCATAGACAAAAAGAAGATTTTGGTCGATATCCAAAAAACTTTTATAAATTTTTAAAAACTCTTTAGCTTCATCAATTTTACGATCTATCATGTTCTCAAAAAGTGAACCACCCATAAAATTATCTTGTTGTGTTTTAAGAATCGAGTGAATACGCGTTTTAAAAATCATACTATCAATAGGTTTTTTGATAAAATCCAAATTATCATAATGTGCATCAGCATAGAGGCTCTCTTTATAATCCTCCGTTAACAACATTACTTTTGGAACATCTTTCAGTACTTGACTTCTATTGAGTCTTGTAATAATTTCAGCACCACTAACCGTTGGAAGTCTATCATCCACTATAATCAAATCAAGGCTCATATAACTTACAACTTTTAATGCTGCCTTTATATTACCAGCTTCATATACCTTAAAATTTCCAAGATCTTTTAAGAGCTTATGAATTAAAAATATATCCAAAGAATTTTGGCTAATAAGTAGTATCTTATAATTTTTATTGACATGTACACTGTTGATTGCAATTTGATCGTCAAACTTATCTTTTTCATATGCGTCTATAGACATAATTTTATCCTTGCGATATTTTACTCTATATCGGCAATATGAAAAAATGTTTTACTAATTTGAGTTTTTATTATTAAATATTTTATTTATTATATTTTTTGTAAGATTTTTTAAAAATCCTTCATTCTTATCTTTGTAAATTATTGGTCTTACTGACTTTATAGTTCCCAATCCCACTCGAGCTGTCAAAACTCCATTTGCAACACCTTGTGCCCCGTGAAGAGAAAGTTTTGAAAGCATAGAGCTGCCTACTACATCTCCAGAGTGATGGGTTAAGAGTTCAGTAACACTTGCAAATGCAAGATTGATAATAACACTTTTAACAAGAACCATTTCGCCTATAAAGTTTGGTTTATATCCATAAAGTTTTGAAACATCAGTTATCATGGCATGTGAGCGACTGATAATCAAAATAGCATCTATAAAAGCAACAGGACTTATTGCAGTAGAGACTGCAGTTTGCGAAGCATAATTTAAAATGATATTTTTTGCTTTTTCATCTAACTGTTTTAAAACTAACTCATCAACTCGCTCTATCACTTCGCCGGCCATCATGTTATCTAGCTCAGCTTTTGCCTTTTTTGCACTTTGGCGTACTTTTTCATCTTCATGATTTTCATATCTCTCAATAATTTTCAGAGCATAGCTTTTTACATCAGCAGTAGGATTTTTGATAAGTGCTAACCCTTCTTTTTGAAGTGTATCAATGCGTTTTAATTTTTTGTAGCCCATATACTGTTTTACAAAAGAGTAGCCAAGAATTCCCACTAAAGAAACCAAAAGAAGAAGATATATTACCCCTAAAAATGGCATAGTTTGGAGCATTGAAGAGGCAGTAAAAGCAGCATCATATATGGTTCCAATTACTATTAACGAAGCTAAAAGTCCACCAACAATCAAGCTCTTTTTTGCAAATCCACCTATCGCTTTAAGAGAAGTTAATCTTTTTTTCTCTTCCCTCTCTACCTCTTGCAAAACTGCATCTTCATCGAGACGGCTAGGTTCAAGTGCTTTACTTTCTACTTCCTCTTTTGGCTCTTCTTCTATGCGTGTTGGTTTTAACTTATTCATACTCTATCCTTAAGCAAACTATAAATTAATCTATCCATGCGGATATGCTCTACTGCATTTGAATCACGCGGGGGAAATGAGATGGGTTTAAAGGTTTGAAAATTAAAATCTGCATTTTTCCAAAAATTTGGATCTTTATAATCTGCGGGAAGAGTGCCTGGAAAATGTGTTGAAGGCTCTTCTTCATCTTCTACAATACCTCTCACACAATCCACTTCAGCCCCTTCTAACATCGCTTTGACAAACTGAGTACTTTTTACCGCTGAAAAAATCGTAACTTCAGTATCTATATGTTTAACATCTAACTCTTTCTTGATATCCCATATCATCTCACTCAAAAGGTTCATGTAACTCTCATGAGCAGATACAGGAATATGATCAGCTTTAGTTGCGGCAAACAAGACATGATCAATTTTCATATCAAAAAATTTAGAAAAAACATTGTTTGAACCATAAGTAAAAGTTTTGAGTATACTTTTTAGTGCAAGATGCATATCCTCAAAGACAGCTTCTCCCTCATTGAGCGTTTTTACAAGATCAACTAAGACAACTTGAGAATCAAATGTTTGAAAATGTTCAAGATATAATCGTTTTGCCACTTCACTAACATAACTCTCATATCGTTTTTGAAAATTTGAATAAATCGAATCTTCTTCTACAAGCCCAGAAGGAGTAGGAAGCGGACAAAATAGTAGCAATGGATCATCTTTCATATCACCTGGTTCTATAAAACGCCCTGGTTGCATAAAAGAGAACCCATGATAATAAAGACTCTTCAGATATTCGCTATACAGATCAAAGAGTTGTTCTTCAATTTCAAAAGTATCGCCTTTTTTATAAAGTGAATGTTGTTTGATATCCATCAGCCACTCTTTTGAAAAGTCAGCACGAGCATGCTCTTTGGCTAAATTTATTATAAACTCAGACCACTCTTGATAGCTCATATCAAGCATCGCCAAATCTAAAAGCCACTCACCGGGATAATCAATCAACTCTAAATTGATAATTTGATTTTCTAAAAAGCCATATTCACTCTTAAACTCCAATTGAATGGTTGTTTTACTAACCGCCTTTGTAGATTTTGGCCATCTAGGGTTTTCACTTCTCAAAGCTTTTAATTTATTATAATAATCAAATCGCATGTAGATACTATCAGGAGGAAGCAGCCGTGCAACAAAAGTGCGTCCCAACTTATCATTGAGATAAGGTAATTTATCATTTGCAATGAGTTGATTGATAATAGAGGTCAAAAAAACCGTTTTCCCACTACGACTCATGCCAGTAATGGCTACTTTTATCGTCTTATCAGGAGTGGGAATTTTAAAACCTAAATCAATATCTTTAATAAATTCTATCATTTTATGATTATATCAAAACTATGTGAAATTTTAGTTTTTATTGCTAAAATATGAATATGAAAAACATTACTAAAAAAGAGATTCAAGAACTTCTCACAATCATACCACGAAATTATCCATCCCTAGATATATTTCATCTCACAAACTCTTGCAATGGAATTTGCCAAGAGTTATTTGAGTTTTGCCAATCACAGGGCTATGGGTATGATCTTTCCATACCTGATGCAGAGTATTTTGAGCATATATCCAATACAACAGAGTTTAAACCACACAAATTTGACTTCAAAAGAAACAGATATAACAGACTCTCAAGGATGTATGATTTTGTTTTTATCTCATTAGATTTAGAAGAGATTGAGGATATCGATACATTTTATAAAAAACTCTATCCGATAAGTAAGAATGCTGGAACAGTTATATTTATAGTAGATAAGAATTATGACTTACGGGCATTTGAAGATAGATTGATTGAGGAAAACTATGTTGCTGTAAATCCTATCGTGGAGACATTTGAAAATTATCAGATATTGTGTGCACAGAAGATGCATGGGTGGGGAAATTAGAGCTTGGATTTTTCCAAGCTCTAAATCTTTTAACTAAGCCATAGCTTCGTTAGCGTACTTCTCTCCAAGCTCATATGCAACTTTATTTACATCATGAACCTTAGGTGGTACTTTTGAAAGCATAGTAGCGATAAGTGTCTCTTTATCGATTGCATTCATCATTGTATTTGCGATAGCAAGTGCAACAACAGATTGTGTGATTACATTCCCTACCTCTTCTTTAGCGATAGAGATAATAGGTATCTCATGGATATTCCATTTTTTTCTATCTTCGTCAGATGGGTGTACTAGGTTTGGATCAACAACGATCGTTCCACCCTCAGCAACACCACCTTTAAACTGCTGATAACTCACATCTGCAACTGAAAGCATAAAGTTGATCTCGCCATCATTTGCATAAGGATAATATATCTCATCATCATCCAAAGTGATATCAACAACCGTTGGGCCACCTCTCACTTGTGAAGTATATGTTGCCGTTTTTAATCCATGCCCACCAGTTTTAATCTTTGCAGCAGCAAAAATCTCACCAGCAAGAAGAACACCTTGTCCACCAACGCCTGTAAATCTCATTAATGTTCTAGCCATTGTATTCTCCTTTTATATTTTTTTAGTAAAGTCATCTTGTGTAATTTTATCTCTCTTACCTTGATGTACTTTGATGATTTCTTGATACATATCACAATACTCATCAGCTTCTGTATCTTGTTTTAAGATACCAAGAGGAAACAGGTTCAGTTGCTCATCAGGATTCATCTCTTCGTATTTCTTTTTACTTACTGTAATATCATCAATCCATTTAAGGTTATCCATCGCAGATACCATTTTATTTTTACGACCAAGATTGATATGGCAATTTGAAAGTGCTTCAACCATAGAGAAACCTTTATGTTTAAAAGCAGCAATAAAGATTTTTTCTAATTTCTTAGGCTCATTCATAGTCTCACGAGCAACAAATGAAGCGCCAGAAGCAATCGCTAAATCACAAGTATCAAAAGTTGGATCAATATTACCAGCTTTTTGAGT
>DQTU01000014.1 GCA_015662615.1 Campylobacterales bacterium
GCACAAAAGCGTAAAAATATTGCTGATTTTTTTGAACTGCTTTATGAAAAAGATAAAGAGCTTCCTTCAATGTCATTTGATGTAGAGCCTTACAGCGAAGAAGAGGCTATGAAGTGGGCATTTAAATTGAAAGAGTTTGTTTTAAATGGTAACTTCAGTGCAACTGCTAAACGTATGATGGATTATGAGACTTTAAGTGAAGTTATTGAAAAGAGCTGGTTTGGAAAAGATACGCTTGACTATCGTACCTTTTCCAAAGGATTCATAGAAGAGATGGATGTGTGGCTTCACAATCTGCATAGAGAAACAGCACTTTATTATGAGAGAAAAGAGAAATTCTTTTTAGACCGTATGTTTAAGTTATATAGAGCTTATAGAAATAGTAAACAAAATTACCTAAAAAGAAGTGGAAAACTCGATTTTAAAGATATAGAGCATCTGGTTTTTGAACTATTGCGCCAAAAAGATTTTACAGACTTTCTTTATTTTCGTCTCGATAGTCGTATAGGGCATATACTTTTTGATGAATTTCAAGATACTTCAGTTACACAGTACAAAATTTTTGAGCCTATTATAAGAGAGATTGCTACCAGTGAAAGTGAAAGAACCTTTTTTTATGTTGGTGATACAAAGCAGTCAATCTATAGATTTAGAGGTGGACAAAAAGAGTTGTTCAAATATGTTGCAGACTCTTTTTCTATTCCGATAGGTTTTCTAGATACCAACTACCGTTCCAAGAGAAATATAGTTGAATTTGTTAACCGTACTTTTCCTTATGTTCAGCCTCCTCAAAAAGCTTTCAGGTCAGGAGGCTTTGTTGAGGTTGTAGAAGATGATGAAGTTCTTGAATCTATGGGAAAATCATTAAAAAAGCTAATTGAAGCTGGTGTTGCTGATGAGCAGATTGCTATCTTGGTTAATGATAATAAAGAGATTTTAAGAGTTGGTGACTATATTTTAGAACAATTTGGTAAAAATATTGCTACCCATAAACGTGCCAAAGTATCTGAACAGCCAAGTGCAAAAGCATTAATTGAGTTAATGAGGCTGATTTATTCTAGGTCTAAAGGGATGGAAGGATCTCTGCACCGATTAAATTTTCTTGCACTGATTGGAAAACCATATGATGAAACTTTTAAGCCAAATATTGCTTTACAAAGACCCGCTTTAATGATAAAAGCAGCAATGCATGAGTACAAACTTTTTGATGAAGCTGCAATGAAGCTGTTGGAATTTTCTATACCTCTACACGATTTGACAGAGTTTATCTATGAAATAGAGCATTATGAAGAGGAACTTCCTCCAAAAGAGTTAGCAGGTATTAATGTTTTAACTATCCATAAATCAAAAGGCTTGGAGTTTGAACATTTAATAGTTCTTGATCGTCTTGGAAGAGATCATTCCGATACATCTCCGGTAATTTTTGACTATGATGGTATAAAACTAAAATCTGTACGAATGAAGTTTAAAAAACGAGATGTAGTTGATGAAACTTTTAAAGATATAATTGATAAAGAGAAACGATTGGCAGGGGAAGATAAAATGAATAAAATTTATGTAGCCTTTACCCGTGCCAAAAGCTCTCTTATTGTTATCAAAAAATCGAAAAGCTCTATTTTTGATTTTTTAAATCTATCTCCTCAAACAATTGGAGAACTGGAGGTAGAAAAAAGCAAAAAAATATCTAACATTCAACATTCAACATTCAACATTAAAATAAAAGATTACGGTCGACAAGAGGTTCAAGAACAAGACATTGAATTTAAACCAAATAATTTTAATGCAATATATTTTGGTAAAGCTGTACATCTCTACTTGGAAAATAATGACTTAGATATGGTTAAAAACAGATACGGTCTTTTTGTAGATATGAAGAGGGTATCTGAATTTTATGAAAGAGTTAAAAATAGTAA
>DQTU01000102.1 GCA_015662615.1 Campylobacterales bacterium
AGAGGTATTTCAAAGTTGTATTTTTGAGTAAGAATTGAAATTTTTTCTTTTATCTCTTGCCAGTTTTTTTGCTGCCAAAAAAGTTCACTTGAGAGTTCATCTGCTGAGCGAAAGTGCGTCATGACTCCTTTAATAATTAAAGAGTTTTTTTCTATAAGTTTATAAGCAATTTCAAGTTCATTATTTTCAATTCCGCTTCGGTGCATTCCTGTGTCAATCTTTAAATGAACTTTGGAATCCGTGGGGAGATTCCCTATTTGTGATACATTATTGATAACGAAGTGATATTTTGGGTTATTTTCTTCATTTGAGTTCGGTACAAGTATGATGATAGATTCAAAATAGGATTCAACCTGTTTTGCTTCATCGCTTGTTCTCACAATGACTTTTGTGATGCCATATTCAGAACTTAGTTTAGCCATAATCACCAAACCATGACCGTAAGCGTTATCTTTTAAGACAACCGCCAAACGCTCTTTGCTTCCTAATTTATCACATAAGATATCTAGGTTGTGAAAATAGTTTTTCTTACTTATCTCTATAAAAGACACTAGCCGACTTTGATATCTCTCGCTTCAATAAGCAGACCTCTTACTTTTCGAGCTTGATAATCAAGTTTGAAAAATAGCTCATATACTTCTTTTGCATTTAAATCTTTTGAAGTTTCAAAGTCAAATTGTCCATTATCTTTTTTAGCTACTTTTGTATCAAGAAAATCATAAAACTCATTTCTTGCCATCTCATAAGCTCTCATCTCTTTTTTTGTATCGTCTATACTTGTCATGTTATCCCTTTTTATCTGTTGCTATTTTATAGGTTGGATCATCTTCTGCATAGGTGCAAAATGGACCTGCTTCTTTGAGTAATCCTTTACAGTCTTTGCTTAAATGTCTAATAGAAAGTGTTTTTCCGCTCTCTCTGTATTTCTTTGTAATCATATCGATTGCTTCCACTCCTGATATATCCATAACTCTTGCATCTTTAAAATCTAATACAATTTTATCAGGATCATCTGCTACTTCAAACTGCTCTTGAAATGAAGTGACTGAGCCAAAAAACAGCGGACCATCTACATCATATACTTTAGTTCCATCGTCTTCAATATGTGAGTTGGCATGTATTTTAGCATGTTGCCAAGCAAAAACCAAAGCTGAAACAATGATACCAGCGATTACAGCGACAGCAAGGTCGAAAAACACGGTGATGATAGTGACTAAAACCAAGACAAAAGCATCAGCTCTTGGCATGTACTTGATACGGCTTATACTGGAAAATTCGAAAGTTCCGATACTTACCATAAACATAATACCCACAAGAACTGCAACAGGAATAGTGCCTATAAGGTCACTAAGGCTGACAACAAAAATGATTAATAAAATTGAAGCGGTAGAGGAAGAGACTCTTCCAAGCCCACCAGAAGTGTAGTTGATGATACTCTGACCGATCATCGCACATCCCGCCATTCCTCCAAAAAATCCACTTGTCATGTTTCCACAGCCTTGTGCGATACACTCCTTGTTTCCACGACCTCTTGTTCCACTCATCTCATCTAAAACTGATAGCGTTAAAAGTGATTCTATCAAACCAACCATTGCTACAAGGATTGCATAAGGGAGTATGATAAACATAGATTCCCAGTTTAAAAGTGAGAGGTTAGGCATCACAAAAGTAGGAAAAGCACCTTCGATATCTGCAAGATCACGCACAGTTTTAGTATCAATTCCTCCTAAATAAACGATAATAGTTAATGCGACAATAGCTGCCAAACCAGATGGGATAACTTTTGTAAACTTAGGCATAAAATACATAATCGCCATAGTAATCACCGTAATGATATACATCCAATAGTTTTCACTTAAACTATGACTCAAAATTTCGCTCCAACTCTCTAAGCTCTCATGGTCACTAGCTCTAAAAAACTTCAATTGAGCCAATGCGATAACGATAGCAAGCCCATTTACAAATCCAAACATAGCAGGTTGAGGAACAAGACGGATAAATTTACCCATCTTTAAAACACCCACAAGTACTTGAAATGCACCAGCAAAGATGGTCGTTAAGAGGATATAGTGCAGTATCATGACGGATAATGCTTCACCTGAGAGTTCAGGATAGAGTTTTGCTACTGCGAGTCCTAACCCAACAAAAACAACAGCAACAGCCCCTGTAGCACCACTGATCATCCCTGGTTTTCCACCAAGAAGTGAAGTTATAAGACCAAGTATAAACGCTGTGTACATTCCAACAAGAGGGCTGACTCCTGCAATAAAACTAAAAGCAATAGCCTCAGGAACAAGTGCAACTGCTACGACCATGCCTGAAAGTAGTCCATTTTTGATGTTGAATTTTTCGTAATTTTGTAAATTAAACAAGTTTTTCCTTGTGATATAGTATAATTTTGAATAATAAAAGTCGCCGATTATACTAAAACAACAATATAAAGATAATTAAATATGGATATATTAGAGATACTTTACGCAAGAGAGTTTAAAAAGGTAACATATAATGTTCGAAAACTCTCATTTGAAACAAAAAAGATATTGCTTTTAGGTCCTCGTGGTGCAGGGAAAAGTACCATGATATATGATTATCTTTCAGGGATGGCTAAGGGGAGTTTTCTCTATATTGACTTTAATGATTTTAGGATGAGGGATTATGATATAGGTTTAGAGTTATCAAATTTTATAAAAAAACATCACATCAGGCTTTTAGTTTTGGAGCATTTTGATTTTAGCTTTGAAGTGCCTTCAATCGAAGAGGTAATTATCACGACATGTGAGCAGAAAAGTTTAGATGGTTTTACAACCCAAACACTTTATCCTCTTGATTTTGAAGAGTTTATATCATTTGATAAGAGAGAGCTAAATCTTGAGGCAATTTTTAGCTCTTACGCTATTAGTGGAACATTTCCGGCAATTTTTGGACAGCAAAAGGGTGATTTTATCAAAGTCTATCAGGATTTTTTACACTGTTTTGCAGAAGATGAACTTCAAATGTCGATATTACAACTTCTCGCATCTCGACAAGGTACAATCGTCTCAATCTACGCACTTTTTTTAGAGTTAAAAGAGCGGATGAAGATATCAAAAGATACATTTTATGCCTATACGAAAAAATTACAAGATGAGAATGTTCTTTTTTTGGTGGAGAAATTTGGACATAAAAAGAGTCCTAAAAAGCTTTACTTGATTGATTTTACGCTTCGTAGTGCTCTTAGTTTTGAGAAAGATTTTATAAAACGGTTTGAAAATATCGTATTTTTGGAGCTTTTAAAACGTGACAAAATTTTTTATTATACGGATGCATTTGATTTTTACCTTCCAAAGGAAGAGCAGGTAATTTTATCTATTCCCTTCTTACCGTCAAATTTGATTGAGGGTAAATTGGAGCGTTTAAATAAACATTTGATAGATTTGGAAGTTAAAACAGTTCAAGTTGTGACGATGGAAGTGGAAAAAGTGTATGAGCAAAATGGTATCACTTTTGAACTGATACCATTTTGGAGTTTTGCTACTTCCCTTTAGTTAATTGGATAATTTATCTAATACTGTATTTAGGTGATAAACTAAAACACCTTTGTCCCCATTAGCAACAAAGAGAAGACCTTGCTCCTCATTGAGTGAGAGACCTTTAGTTCCCCCATCAATCTCAAAACGAACAATCATGTTTGGCTCTGTTGGAGTTGTAATATCAAGTAAGTTGATTCCTGTTATCCCTGCTGCAATAAGTGCTTTAGCATCATTATCAACTAAAACAATGTCATAGGCATTTGACTTATTAAAGGTTGTTTTTAGTTCATGGTTTGCTGGATTTGATATATCATAAATCTCTAAACCTTTTTCCCCTTTAGGTACAAATTTATAATTGCTATCTTTTGTAATAACCTCTTTTTGAACCTCTTGTTGCGTTGTAACACGCTCTTTTACTGGAGCTGAGATATTTGTGATGTTAATCACATTTACAAAACCTTCTTCATTAACAACATAGAGTTTTTCTCCATCATTAGATAGGCTGACACTTCTTGCATTGATACCATCTATTGCAGTAATAAGTTCCGATTCAATAAAATCATTGTAACCAATTTTAATGATATCTATGCCATCTTTGCCTTTAGCTACAAATAGTGCATCTTTTGATATGGCTATATCTTCAGCAGTTCCAGAGAGCTTTATGGTTGTTATCTTACCATTTTCATCTGCCTCGTAAGTTTTGCTTACTTCTTGTGTGATACCTTTTTCTTCTGTTACCTCATTTTTTTCTGTAGGTATAATTGGTGCAGTACTTCCGCCGCCACATCCAAATAAAAACAGAGCCAATCCTATACTCAATATTATTTTCATAATCATCTCCTTTGATTTCAACAATAATCGACTTTTAAAAAATATGATAAAGCTTGAGCTATCATTTGCTATCATAAATTCAATATATGTGTAAAAAGGAAACAAAAAGTGAAGATTTGCGGAATTGATGAAGCGGGCAGGGGATGTTTAGCCGGTCCGTTGGTTGTGGCAGGTGTAATATTTGAAAAAAGTGTAGAGGGGTTGAGAGATTCAAAAAAACTCACTGAGAAAAAACGAGAAGTTCTGTTTGAAAAGATAATCCCAAATGCAAAATATGAGATAGTTTTTACAGACAATAAAACCATTGATGAGATAGGACTCTCAGCTGCACTTAAAAACTCTATCATTCAAATCATGACTGCTCTTAATCCCGAACACACAATCATGGATGGAAACACAACCTTTGGAGTCGAAGGCGTTGAAGCGATTATAAAAGCGGATGACAAGATAGATGAGGTAAGTGCTGCAAGTATTTTGGCAAAAGTGAGCCGTGATAGATATATCGTAGAGCAGGCTTCAAATTTTCCTCTATATCAGTTTGAGAAACATAAAGGATATGGTACAGCACTTCACCGTGAACTTATAAAAGAGCATGGGTATTGTGAACTTCATCGGAGGTCTTTTAAGATAAAGAGCCTCTAATGATTCTCTACCGAATCCATTAATACCTCAATAATATCTGTCATGGTCAATATCCCATGAAGTTCATTATCATCTATTACAAGTAATCTTTTGATGCTATTGTTTACCATCATTCTTGCTGCATATTTAACATCTAATTTTCTAGAAACTGAAAAAGCAGGTGATGCCATGATGTCATAAGCATTTAAAAGATCGATATCTCCATCTTCTGCAATGATAGATTGTAAAATATTTTTAAAAGTTAAAAGCCCATAAGCTCCATTTGTATTACTTTTTTCTACGATAATTGAGCGTACTTTGCTCTCTTTCATCTTTGTGATAACTTCTCTGATAGTTGTGAGTTGAGATACTGTGATAAGTTTCTCTTTGGGGGTCATTATCTGCTCTACTAGTGATTGCATGTATATCTCCTATAAAATATGTTTTATGTCTTGTTCAAATTGGTGCAGTTCGTCATTATTTAACCCTGCAACATGGCTTAAAGGCATTGTAAATGCCAAAGAACTGTTCTCATGGCTATCTAGGTCAAACTCTTCTCTTAATGCCTTCATAACTTGCATAGAGAGTTTTCTAGGTAGGATAAAAATCAGTATCGATACATTTTCTTCCAAAGTCAAACCAAAAAATACTTTTTTCTCTGTGAGTCCGATGTTTTTACCATGTATAATTGTTGTAGCCCCAGCTCCTGCCTCTTTGGCAACGGCTATAGCTTTCTCTTCATCTTTGTCTGGTATTACAGTAAAAAGTGCGACAAACTTCATGAATGCTCCTTTGTTTTTTTATCATCTTTTTTTTGATTCATGTTTGCATATAAACCATACCCCATAACGGTTATCATAGGAAACAGAGAGGCAAATGCGATAAGCCCAAATCCATCAATAAGTGGATCTCTTCCCTCTATATTTTCAGCCAGCCCTAGACCCAAAGCAGCTACT
>DQTU01000143.1 GCA_015662615.1 Campylobacterales bacterium
GCTCCTGCTTTCTTATCTTAATGGAAGTAAAATATACTAAAGAAGTTTATAACTCTTATAAAAAACACCACCATGATACATTAGCTATAGCAACTGTAAAACAAGGAAAAATCCAGATAGAGTTTGACCATAAAATTGAACTTTTAACACCTTTTTCTTTAGTTGTTTTTAACCCTTATGAAAATCATAAAACTACTATTATTGACAGTGATACTAGTGATTATTATGTACTCTATTTTGAATTATCTTGGTGCCTAAATATACAAAACAGTGAGATATTTAATCCTATAAATCAATCTATCGTAAAAGATAAGTTTCTTCACAAATTATTTTTTTCTCTGCATAACTCACAAGATGAAAAAGAGGCAAAACTTTTTGTAACAAAACTTTTTGAAGAGTCTTGTGGTGAAATAACTGACAATAAAACAACTCCTGAAATTTTACAAATGATAATAGATTTTATCAAAGATAGTGATTATGAAATATTGAGTTTAGAAGTGTTGGCAAGATATGCAGATATCAGCCAAAATCATTTGATAAGAATTTTTAAAAAAGAGTTTGGTTTGTCTCCTCATGCCTATATTTTAAATCTCAAAATCCACAAAGCAAAGCGATTATTGGAACAAAAAATGCCTATAGCCGAAGTTGCACTTGAAGTTGGGTTTTATGACCAAAGCCATTTTCATAAAGCTTTTAAAAGTGTTTTTGCAATTACCCCTAAAGAGTTTCAAAAAAAGTTGATTTTTTACAAGACTTGATTTTTGGATGTGACTATAATACCCTATGTTTAATTTTAAAGAAACGCTTCAAGCGTCTGTTTCTAGTGCGTGGTTGGTTTTAAAACTTATCATTCCACTTTATATCTTGGCTGATTTACTACTTTATTATGATGTATTAAAAACTATCTCATTTTTGTTTGAACCTATTACTGATTTATTGGATTTGCCCAAAGAGGCAGCTCTTGGGATTGCAGCTGGTATGTTGTTTAATCTATACGCAGCTATCGCATTTTTGGCTCCCCTAGAACTCTCTGCTTATCAGTGGACAATTTTAGCAACTTTTTTAGGTGTTGCACACTCTTTAGTCGTTGAGAGTGCTGTGATGAAAAAGATAGGGATATCTTACACTTACTCTTTTGTTTTGAGAATTAGCATGGCATTTATCGCTGTGATACCTATTTTTTATATGCCCAAAGAACTTTTTGATGCTCAAGTAGCGGTAAATGAAAGTATTGCAAAAATTATTTATACAGATGTGTTTGAATTGTTACAAAATTCATTTTATAATGCCTCTATATTGTCGATAAAAGTCATCATATTGGTAACAGTTATTATCTTCCTTATGTCTTATCTGAAATCAACAAAGATGATGCAAAACTATCAAAAGAAAGTAAATACCTCTTTCTCAATTATGGCAGGACTAATTTTAGGGATAACCTATGGAGCAGGTATCTTGATACATGAGTCAAAAACTGGAAATTTAAATAGAGTGGATCTGTTTTATATCGCAACTTTTTTGATGATTTGTCACTCTGTTGTGGAAGATGTTTTACTGTTTGTGATTTTTGGAGCAAATGGGTGGATAGTAATTACTATTCGGCTTTTGATGGCATCTGTTTTTAGTTATATATTGGTTAAAATGTATAAAAAATTTATGGAGAAAAAATGTTAGCAACAGAAATAACAAAAGAAAATATAGAAAAAATGGTTTTGACTTTTTATGTAAAGGTTTTAAAAGATGATATCGTAGGACCATTTTTTATCGCAAAACTGGGTGATGATATGAATAGTGAGTATTGGAAACCTCATTTGGAGATATTGATAAATTTTTGGTCATCTATGATTTTAGGTGATGGAACCTATACGGGCAATCCATTTGCTCCTCATACTCAACTAGGAGAGTTGAATCGTGAAGTATTTGAACAGTGGTTAAAACTATTTTTTGAGACACTTGATGAAGTTTATGAACCACTTCTTGGAAATGCATTTAAAGAGAGAAGTATGGCAATAGCAGGAAACTTTATGAGAAATTTGAGGATAGAATAAGAGATGCAAATTATACAATATTTAAATGAAACGATAACTCCATCAAAAGTTATCTGTGTGGGAAGAAACTATGTCGAACATATCAAAGAGTTAGACAATGAAACCCCCGATTCTATGGTGCTTTTCAATAAACCAAACTCTGCCATAAGTGATACTCTTTACTATATCCAAGAAGATTGTCGCTTTGAGGGTGAAATCTGTTTTTTGATCAAAGATAAAAAGATAGAGGGTATTGGTTTTGGACTTGACCTTACCAAAGCAGGTATTCAAAACAAGATGAAAAAAAAAGGACTTCCATGGGAGCGGGCAAAAGGGTTTGATAAGTCTGCTGTTTTTAGTGAGTTTGTAAAGTTTGATGGTAATATAAAAACCCTTGAAATGAAACTTTTTATCAATGATATTTTAACGCAACATGCAACCCATGATTTAATGATTTACAAGCCTGCTAAAATCTTAAGTGAGATAAGTTCATTTATGAGCTTTGAAGATGGAGATATCATCATGAGTGGTACTCCAAAAGGTGTGGCAACTTATAAAAAAAAGGATATTTTTATGGGCGAAATTTATATCGATGGAAAATTAATAATTTCTAAATCTTTTGAAGTGAAATGATTTTAAAAAATGAAATTATGTTAATAAGGTACAATATTTTATAAAATTTTTTAAATTTATTATTGGTTTTTTATTACTTCTAGCTATTCCTTTCATATTTGTCAATCTTGATCGTGCTGACCACGCCACAGAGATTTCTATCGCTACTGGTGGTAAAGGTAGTGGAATTTATCCCGTGGCAAAAAATCTTCTTAATGAGATAGGGATAGATGCAAATAACAGCGAATTTTTAAATATTAGTAGCTTAGATGCTGCATTTGGGTTGCAATCTAAAACGATTGATGCCATGTTTTATGTTGCATCACCTAACTCTAAACTTATAAAAAAGTTACTTAGTAACAGTGATATCTCTTTGCTTCATTTTTCAGATGCACAGACGTATAGACAGTACTTTTTAAATAAAAACCAAGATTTTCAGATATTGACACTTGAAGCATCAGGATTTAATTTACAAGAGCGTATTCCATCAACTCAGCACTTACTACTTTCAGTAAAGACGTTTGTAGCAACGATAGATGCACCAAAAGATGTGACAAGACTTCTTATGAAAGCAATCGAACAGACGCACAATAGTGCAGGTATCTTTAAAAAAGAGAATACTTTTCCAAATGCCTCAATGTTGGAGTTTGATCAAGATGATGCTTCTAGTGACTATTTTAAAGAAAAAATACATTTTTATGAAGAAAAATTTGATTTTTGGACTGCACAAAGTATGAATAAATTGCATAATTTTGTAATGTTGTATCTCTTGCCTATTTTGATGTTGTTTGCTTTTTTTGTAGAAGCTATAGTGCCTACTATAAACTGGTGCTCTAGTCGAAAAATTATCATGTGGTATGCTAAAATTAATGAGCTTGACACTGGAATCGAACATTTAGGGCTTGAAGAAGCAAGAGCAAAAAAAGATATTTTAGAGTATATGTTGCATGAAGTTAGAAATAAAGATGACATCCCTACAAGTCACATGGCGGAGTTTTATACCCTACAAAATCAAATCGCTAATATACCAAATGATATACAAAAGCGAATTGATTTTCTTTTAGGACGTGGAGTTATATAACTCTAACTGCGATAATCCCGTCAATATTTTGTAGCTTTTCAACTACTGCATCTGATACCTCTCCATCTACATCGATGATATTATAAGCGAGGTCATTTTTACTTTTATTGAGCATATCATGGATATTGATACTATTTTCTGCAAGAAGTGAACTTATCTCACCAATCATGTTGGGTACATTTTTATTTGCGATGATTATTCTGTTTTCACTTGCTGTTCTTGGTAGGATTGCATTTGGAAAGTTTACAGAGTTTTTAATGTTACCATTTTCTAAAAAGTCTTTTATCTGCTCAACTGCCATAACAGCACAGTTCTCTTCACTCTCTGAAGTTGATGCACCAAGATGAGGAATCGGAACTACACCTTTTACACCAAGAAGTTTTGCTTCTGGAAAGTCTGTCACATAAGAAGAAACTTTTCCACTCTCTAATGCTTTTATCATGTCATCATCTACTACTAAACCACCACGAGCAAAGTTGATGATCTTAATGCCATCTTTCATCATGCTAAATTTTTCACTGTTGAACATCCCTTTTGTACTCTCCAAAAGTGGAACATGTATTGTCAGATAATCAACTTCCGCTAAAAGTGTTTCAAGCCCAGTTGCTTTTTTTACTTTACTAGAAAGCTCCCAAGCAGCTTCAACAGAAAGGTATGGGTCATAACCTACAACATTCATCCCCAAGTCCAAAGCATTGTTCGCAACCATCGCACCAATTGCACCAAGTCCTACAACACCTAAAGTTTTTCCTTTTATCTCACAGCCACCAAAGTTTGATTTGTTTTTCTCAACCAAAGCTGGAACATTATCGCCCTCATCTTTGATGCTTTGTGTCCAAGCGATGCCGTTAGCGATATCTCTCGAAGATAGAAACAAGCTTGCAATTACAAGCTCTTTTACCGCATTTGCATTTGCTCCTGGAGTATTAAAAACTACGATACCTTTATCACTACATTTGTCAATTGGAATATTGTTTGTTCCAGCTCCTGCTCTTGCGATGGCTTTGAGATTTGTGTCTAGCTCCATCTCATGCATTTTGAAACTTCTAACAACGACTGCATCTGGACTTAATATTTCGCTTGCAACTTCATAGTTCTTTCTTTGAAAATGGTCTAAACCGTTTGGTGAGATTTTATTGAGTGTTTGAATTTTAAACATATTATCTATTCTCATCTGCAAATTTATTCATAAGTGCAACAAGTGCTTCGATACCCTCTTTGCTCATAGCATTGTAGATAGAAGCTCTAAGTCCTCCGATAGAACGATGCCCTTTAAGCCCAATCATTCCACTGTCAGTTGCCAATTTTACAAGTTTTCCTTCAAGGTCTGCATCTTTATCTTTGATGTTAAAAGAGACATTCATCAAACTTCTTGAATCTTTCTGGGCATGTCCTACATAAAATCCATCACTATTGTCAATAGCATCATAAAGAATTGCAGCTTTCTCTTCATTCTCTTTTTGAAGTGCTTTTATACCGCCTTTGCCTTTTATCCACTTCATGATGAGACTCAAGATGTAGATACCAAAAGTTGGAGGTGTATTATAAAGTGAATTAGCATCTGCATGAGTTGCATAGCGAAGCATTGAAGGTACATTATCTTTCACACGAGTTAATAACTCTTTTTTGATGATGACGATTGTTACGCCTGAGGGCCCTGCATTTTTCTGTGCACCTGCAAACATGAGGTCTATTTTTGACCAATCAACAGGATATGAGAAGATATCACTAGAAGCGTCTACAACTAAAGGTGCTTTTGTATCTGGAAATGTTTGGTATTGTGTTCCATAGATTGTGTTGTTTGAAGTGATATAAACATAATCTGCATCATCAGAAAAGTTTATATCAGATGGAATATGGTTGTGTGAACTCTCTTTTGAGCTAGCAACAACTTCAAAATCAATACCTAAGATTTTCGCCTCTTTTATCGCTTTTGCTGACCAGCTGCCAGTATCTGCATACTCAGCTTTACCACCAAGAGATAAGTTCATAGGAACCATCGCAAACTGAGTTGAAGCACCACCTTGTAAAAGTAAAATATCATAATCTTCAGGAATATCATAAAGCTCTCTCATCAAAGTTAGTGCTTCACTATGAATATCATCATACATTTTTGAACGATGAGAAGCCTCCATGATAGACATACCATTTCCGTGAAAATCTACTAAATGTTTTTGTGCCTCTTCAAGCACCTCTAATGGAATAGTTGCAGGTCCTGCACCGAAATTGAAAACTCTACTCATAAAAACTCCTAGGATAAATTTTTGGAGTATTGTAGCATAACAATTTCAAGAGAAAGTAGAAGTTTTGTGTGATTTGGACTTGAAAAGTATTATTTGTTACTTTTCAAGTCTAAGTTATTACTGTCCAGCAGCTTTTTTCACACTTCCGCACTTCCCTGTACCGCACTTCATACCTTCAGCTTTGATGCTAGCGCCACATTTTCCTGCACCGCATTTTCCTTGCATTCCAGTACCGCATTTACCTACACCCATACTACTCTCTGTTGGTGTAATAGTCTTAGCTGAACAGCTATCTTTTGTAGAACATCCCATAGTTATCATCCCCAATGCAAATATGGAACCAATGAGTAGATTTCTGATTGTTTGAGCTTTCATGATACTCTCTCCTTATCATATTTAAGATATTGAAATTCTATCGGTTGAATATGTAGTGAATGTGTAGTATACTTATTTCAAAACAAACGGATAAACTATGATACAACTAACCAATCTCTCTAAAAGCTTTGGCGGACAGACGCTTTTTAGAAATCTTAACCTGAAACTCTCACCCAACCAAAAGATAGGACTTATCGGACGAAACGGCTCTGGAAAATCAACTCTTTTTAAAATCATTTTGGGAGAAGAGGGGTATGATGATGGAGATATGAGTATCCCGAAAAATTATAAGATAGGGACACTTCGTCAGCATCTTGAATTTACAAAAAAAACCGTGAGAGAAGAGTGCGTGCAGGTTTTGTCAGAAGAA
>DQTU01000204.1 GCA_015662615.1 Campylobacterales bacterium
TACTCTATACAACTCATACGAGATACTGACAAAGCAATCAAAGTTTATTCAGGTTATAGATCACCAAAAACAAACAAAAGACTTCGTAAAAACTCTGAAGGTGTTGCTAAAAACAGTTATCATCTCAAAGCACAAGCGATAGATATCAATCTACCAGGAACAGACCTTAAAAACCTTAAAAAACTCGCAACTTTTCTTCGTCGTGGCGGTGTTGGGTACTATCCAAGAAGCGGATTTATGCACATTGATACAGGTCCAATTCGTTATTGGTAAAAAAGCTTGTAAATTCACATTTTATGTGATATAATCCCCAATCAAATTTTAGAACGGAAGGTGGTGATGTCCACATGCCAGGTATTAATGTCAAACCTAGCGAATCATTCGAAGAAGCATACAGAAAGTTCAAGAAACAGACTGATAGAAACTTAGTCGTAACTGAGAAAAGAGCGAGAAAGTTCTATGTAACAGGTACGGAAAAGAGAAAAATTCAGAAAATTGCTGCTAGAAAGAAAGCGCTTAAGAAACTATTTATGCTTAGACGATACGAGTCTAGACTGTAACAAAATGCCAAAGGGATTATTTCCTTTGGCTACTCTCATATATAAAATTTTCACTTAACTTACTATTTTACCTTACATATTCATGATATAATAAATCAAAAAGGTTTTTTATATGGTTGAATTTCTATCATCTAACCTCATTTGGTGGCACTGGATCGTTCTTGGACTCATCCTCGTTGTCAGCGAAATCTTTGCACCACTTTTTATAGTACTTTGGTTTGGGTTATCTGCTATTATCGTTGGTCTTGTGGATTTAGTATTTGCAACTTCATTTATGAGTGAACTTTTTCTTTGGATTGTACTTTCGGTTCTGTTTTTAGCACTTTGGTTCATGTTTTTTAAAGAGAAGACCATTTCCAAAAGTGGGCAAAGTGACTTTACACTTGCCACAAAAGGTATTGTAACCCAAGAGATAAAGAATCACGAAAAAGGAAAAGTACGATTTGATTCACCTGTTCTTGGAAGTAGCGAATGGTTTGCAGTTTCTGAGGAAGAGATAGAAGTTGGTACACCTATACATATTGTCGATGTTAAAGGTCAATTATTAAAAGTTAAAAAGGATTAATTTATGGAAATTCTAATTGTTTTACTGTTCGCAGTTATTATTACTCTCTTTGCAGGAGTAAAAATCGTTAAACAAGGCGAAGAATGGGTCGTAGAGCGACTTGGAAAATTTAGTACAACACTAAAACCTGGACTAAATATCATAGTCCCCTATATCGATACCGTCAGACAAAAAGTCTCAACAAGAGATATCATACTCGATATCCCCCAACAAGAAGTCATCACAAAAGACAATGCTGTCATCTTAACCAATGCTATCGCATTTGTCAGAGTTACAAAACCTCAAGATGCCATCTATGGTGTTGAGGATTTTAAACTAGCAATCCAAAACCTCATCATGACAACACTTCGTTCTATCATCGGAGAGATGAAACTAGATGAAGCACTCTCAAACAGAGAGATGATAAAAGCAAGACTAAAAGACCAAATCGTAGATGACGCGGCAGACTGGGGTGTGACTGTAAAATCAGTAGAGATACAAGATATAATACCTTCACCATCAATGCAACAAGCCATGGAGCAACAAGCAGCTGCTGAAAGAGAGAGAAGAGCCGTTGAGACAAGAGCAGAGGGTGATAAAAATGCGATGATTTTAGAAGCCCACGGAAAACTAGAGGCAGCAAAAAAAGAGGCAGAGGCTCAAGTAGCACTCTCAGAAGCTTCAGCACAAGCTATCATCAATGTATCCCAAGCCATCCAAGGAAAAGAACTTCCTGCAATGTTCTTACTCGGAGACCGCTACATTAATACACTAGAAAAAATGACCCAATCCCCAAATAGTAAATTTGTCATCTATCCAGCGGACTTACAAGCATCCATCAAAGGAATGCTCGGAAGCGTTTTAAAATAAGCTTAAATTTTGGAGATTTCCACAGAGGCAATCTCCTCTTTTAACTTCACAAACTCTCCATTGCTATCAAAAGTAACAACACCCCTGCCCTTTACACGACCCTTTTTATTGTAAACAAATCTACACTCATTTGCATCACAATCAATAGTCATAGTCTTAATATCATTTATCTTATAAACTTTATGTTTTGGTTTTTCGGTAAGTGTCTGTAAAAAAGCAAACAGAAGCATATTTTTATCTTTTCTAAATTTAGCATCTTTTACAGCTGGCTTATCCCCACCATGAAATACAAAATTATCATATCTTATAAAAAATCTCGCAATCCTACTAGTCACTTCTGCTTTTAGATAATTCTCTTTTAAAGTATCTAAAGTCTCTATCTCTCCAAGTTTGAAGCCTTTAAATTTTATATTGTAGTTTCCAGCATTGGCATTTAATAATGTAGCGGTCAAAATTATTAATATCATTTTATACATAAATATCCTCCGTAATTTTTATCATACTACACTATCATCGTGCATTATTTGTGAATCAAAAAAATCTGCAATCATCGGCAAGTGGTCACTAAAACCATCAAAATGGTGTGCACCACCCTCTTCTAACACGAGATTTGCATCTGGAAGTTTATCTAAAGCCTCTTGAAAATCTAAAACCTCATCTCCCTTTTGAAGCATTAAAAGTAAGTTTTTCTGATTTTTTGGCACAACATCATACTTTTGTAACTGCAAAACATAACTCTCTCTCCACTCAAAATAACTCTCATCATAATAGTTAATTGCCTGTGGAAGTGCCTTTTTTAGTGATACATCAGCATGTACAGCAGGATTTATAAGCACCGCTTTCAAGCCATAAAGAGAACTCAAATAAGCAGCATAAAATCCCCCAAGCGAACTTCCCATCAGATGCACTCTCTCACCTTTTTTTGTAAAAAGCTCAATAATTTCTTTTAAAGTATCCATGGCAAGTTCAGGGATATAAGACAAAGAGGGAGATAAAACACCCTCTTCTTTAAAATGCTTCTTGACAAGCTCTGCTTTAAAAGAGTGTCCGCTACTGCCAAAACCGTGGATAAATAGTATCATTATCCTCTACCTTTCCATCTGTGCTTTTGGGACTAATAACAAGATAACAACTGCAACCGTAGTAAGCATTAATGCTCCTATACCAACAGCTAAAGTCCCGTATAGTGCCTTTTCTGCAACTGAAGTGCCTTGTTTATTGCTACTATTTTCATTCAAGCCATTGTCAAAACTAGAAACTTTATATGAACATCCTAAAAACAGTAAATTCAGGGATATAATTATAGCCATAAATTTGATTCTCATATCTTCTCCTTTAAAAAAAATATTAAATAATTTCATTTATAAAGCATTTTTTGATAAAATTATCTCATAAATAATATAAAAGGCAACAAGTGAAAAAAATAATCTTAACAATCCTAACAATAGCGATAACAAATTTAAATGCAGTTGAGTACATACAAGTACCAGAGGGCACAAGCAAAGCAAAGATGGAATACATAGAAGATTTTACTTGGATCAAAGATACTATCATCAAAAACATGGGTCTTGTAAAAATGAATACTGGATTATCTGAAGCAGAAATTTTAAGAAAACTTGCAAATGCAGAAGAGAGAGTAATGCAATCTTATAATTAAGAGTACTGCTAACATGCAGTCTCTTATAACGGACTTTCCTTTTTAATATTTTTTGCTAAAATATCAACATATAAATCCCCCAAGGACTCCCAATGACATTCACAACCCCATTAAAAAGTAATTCCATAAAAATAATGCTCCTCGGTAGTGGAGAACTTGGCAAAGAAGTAGCCATTGAAGCA
>DQTU01000317.1 GCA_015662615.1 Campylobacterales bacterium
CCGTATCCGCAACCTGGATAGATAAAGCTATATCCGATACGACTATCACTTCCTATGCCGTGACGCACTTGGTTTATATCAGCTCCTACTCTTTCACAGATATTTGCCATCTCATTCATAAAGCTTATCTTTGTTGCTAGCATCGCATTTGCAGCGTATTTTGTCATCTCTGCTGATTTTATATCCATGCCTACAAATCGTTCGTAAGAATGGGTAAATGGAGCATAAAGTTCACGCATTATCTCAAATGCATTTTCATTATCAGCACCGATAACTACACGATCAGGCTTCATAAAATCAGAAACTGCAGCACCCTCTTTCAAAAACTCTGGATTTGAAATCACATCAAATGTTAAGTCACTTCCTCTTTTATCTAGTCTCTTTTGAACCATTTCTCTTACTTTATCAGCAGTGCCAACTGGTACTGTAGATTTATCAATGATATACATATGATGAACCATGTTTTCACCTATGCTTTTTGCAACGGCTAAAACATATTGAAGGTCTGCACTTCCATCTTCTCCCATTGGGGTTCCTACAGCTATAAAACATATATGACTGTTTGAAAGAGCTTCTTTTATATCTGTTGTGAAATTTAGTGTTTTATTTTCATAGTTACTAAAAACCATTCTCTCAAGACCTGGCTCATATATCGGGATGATTCCATTTTTGAGATCTGTTACTATTTTCTCATCGATATCTACACATGTAACACTATTTCCCATCTCTGCAAAACAAGTTCCTGTTACTAGACCTACATAACCTGTTCCAATAACTGATATATTCATTTTAAACCTTTTAATTATATTTGAACTTATTTTAGCAGATATTGTTCCAATAATTAAATTATTTAAAAATTTTGAGAGTTTGTTGAGGAGTTAGTTTCCTCGACTACCTGGTTTATAGGCTTTTGAGCCATCTACACAAAGTGGACAATTTTCTGCATCATAGATTTCAAAGATAAAATCATCTAGTGCAAAAAATGGGATATTTTTCGGGAGTTTACATTCTGACTTGGCTTCTGAAATACTACCTTGTCGCTGACAAAGACCTCTGTTTGCCAATGCTGCATAAGCTGTGATATTTGCTCCACTCATCTCAACAGCTCGTGCAGCTTCAAGTGCTGAACCACCAGTAGTGATGATATCTTCACAAATAAGGATATTTTCACCCTCACTCACTTCAAAACCACGACGAAGCGTCATAACTTTATCAACTCTTTCAGTAAATATAAATCTTGCATCTAAGGCACGAGCTAATTCATATCCAGCTAATATACCACCAAGTGCAGGTGAACATACTGTATCTACTTTTAAACCAGAATCTTTTATCATCTTTGCAAGTTTTTCAGCCAGAAGTTCAGCTGTTTTTGGATTTTCTAATACTTTTGCACTTTGAAGATAAAATTGAGAATGTTTTCCACTACTCAAAAGAAAATGCCCCTCTAAATACGCACCTGCATCTCTATAAATATCTTCTAAGCTCTTCATTATATTTTTAAAAGCTCCGCTTCTTTCTCTTTTACAAGAGTATCAATAGTTGAATTTGCACTGTCTGTAGCTTTTTGAATTGTATCTTGTCCATGTCTGCTCTCATCTTCAGTGATTTCTTTCTCTTTTTCAAGGTTTTTCACTTTGTTGTTTGCATCTTGTCGAACATTTCTAACAGAAACTTTTGCATGGTCTCCCATACCTTTTGCTTTTTTTGCACTATCTGTTCTTTGCTCTGTTGTCATTGGTGGGAAGAAGAGTTTTATCACTTCACCATCATTGTTTGGATTTACACCGATATTTGCATTTTGGATTGCTTTTTCAATATCACTTAAAAGCGTTTTTTCCCAAGGTGCAATTGTAATCGTTGTTGCGTCAGTTGCTAAGACTGAACCTACTTGATTTAAAGGTGTTGGATTGTCATAATAATCTATTGTGATATTATCAAGGATAGTGGTCGTTACTTTTCCACTACGAAGCGTCATGAAGTCTTTTTTAAGTGCTTCTATCGCTTTTTTATTACCCTCTGTTTGGTGGTCAAAAATTTCGTTTAATTCCATAATCTCTCCCTCTCTATTTTGATTGGTTTGTTTCAGCTATTGGAGCTGATGGAACAGATGCAGCTTCAGGTGCACTTGGTGCTGTTGGAGCAGCTACTTTTGGTGTAACTCCAGATGCAGGAACATTTTGCTCTATTGTGATGTTATCAACAATAGAAGATTTTTTCTCTTGGTTGTAAAAGTAGCCAAGTGCTAGTGTATTTACCACAAACAAAAACCCAAGACCAAATGTTATCTTTGTCAAAAATCCAGCTGGACCTTTTGCACCAAATACAGACTCATTACTTCCGCTGTATGCGCCTAAACCGATTGATGAACTTTTTTGCAATAGTACTATAATTGTCAAAATCACTGCTAATGCAAATTGTAGTATCAATAGAACTGATGTCATAAAATAAAACCTTTTTTAGATATAATTTTGCGATTATACCCAAATTTTTTAAAAGTAATGTTAAATAATGAAACACCACCACACAAACGAATTTTCAAAACACGCTTCAAGTTATCAAAAACACAATATTATCCAAGAAAAAGTTGTTAAAAAACTGATTGAAAATATCCATTCTAATCCTAAAAAGATTCTAGACCTTGGATGTGGAAGTGGAGCAGTTTATCAAAGTACAACATGGGCTGTTGACCAATTTATAGGAGTTGATAAAGCAACCAATATGTGTGAGCTTCATCCAAGAGATAAGTGTATCCAACTTATAAATGAAGATTTTGAAGATTTAAAATTTCAGAAGTCTGACATAGTCATATCATCATCAGCTTTGCAGTGGGCAAGAGATTTGGATTCTCTTTTTCAAAAAATTTATTCAAATACCGATGAAATTGCATTTTCAATCTTTTGTGATGGAACTTTTAAAACCATTTATGAAGTTGCAAACTTGAAGCCATTTTTACCAAATAGTCTGGAATTATTAAAACTTTTAAATCGCTATTTTGAGTTTAAATATGAAGTGATACATTATAAATTAGACTTTAAAGACAACCTCTCGAAGTTTCGTTATATTAAAAACAGTGGTGTTAGTGGTGGAGAGCGAAAACTTAGTTTTAAAGATACTAAAAAATTGATTGCTGAGTATCCACATGAATATCTAGAGTTTGAAGTGATGTTTGTTTGGGGTAAGGTTAAAAGTTAAAAGTTATATGTTTTCAAAAACTTCTTCAATACTAATCTCTTCATCTAGACAGTTTACTCTCATCTCATCTTCTACATTAAAACCTTTTACATAGTAGTATTTTCCACCATGTAGCTCATATTTATCGATGATTTTCAAAGTTGTATCTACGATGAAATACTCCTCTATCCCAAATCTCTCATAAAGCTCTTTTTTTACACTTTTATCTTTGTGTGCGGTAGATTTTGATAATACTTCAAAAACAGAACACGGAGTTTCATCTTCACAGTAGAGTATAATATCTGGTTGTACTATATTTTTATCTCTTCCTTAAATCATACGGTGCGATTCTAGGATGACATTTACTATCTTTATCTTTTATTCTACTTTTTAGGATAAAAGCAATATTTCCTAAAGTATCTTGATCTACTGCACTAGCCCCAGCCATGATATATATTTTTTTATCAATTAGTTCAACTCTTTTTTTTGTATTTATATCGATATCTAAATAGTCTTGATAACTGTAATTTTTTAATTTTAGTAATTCATCCATGATA
>DQTU01000209.1 GCA_015662615.1 Campylobacterales bacterium
AAAACAAAAGTATAGATGAACTAAATGAATTATGCACAGAGATCCGAAAAAGAATCTTAGAAACCGTTAGTAAAAATGGCGGTCATTTAAGCTCAACACTTGGTGTAGTTGAACTTATAGTAGCCATGCATTATGTATTTGATGCAGAAAATGACCCTTTTATCTTTGATGTATCACACCAAGCTTATGCACATAAACTGTTAACCGATAGATGGGAAGAGTTTGAAACGCTCAGACAATTTGGAGGTATAAGTGGATATACAAAACCTAGTGAATCTCCTTATGATTATTTTGTTGCCGGTCATAGTTCGACCTCTATATCACTTGCAGTTGGTGCAGCAAAAGCAATTAAACTTAAAAATGAAGAGCGTCTTCCAATTGCTTTGATAGGTGATGGATCTATGAGTGCAGGCATGGTCTATGAAGCTATGAATGAACTTGGAAATATAAAACTACCCGCCATAATAATTCTCAACGACAATGAGATGAGCATATCTAAACCAATAGGTGCTATCAGCAACTATCTTTCACAAGTGATGGCTGGACGATTTTACCAAAAGATGAAAGCAAAAACAGCTCAAGTACTTGAACATCTACCTGAAAGTGCAACTTATATCGCAAAAAGATTTGATGAGAGTCTTAAGTTAATTACACCTGGACTTCTATTTGAAGAGCTTGGATTAGAGTATATTGGACCTACCAATGGTCATGACCTAGAAGATTTGATAGAGTCTCTTACGATAGCAAAAAATATGAAAAAACCAGTCATTATCCATGCCCAAACGACCAAAGGTAAAGGTTATGAAATAGCGGAAGGGTATTTTGAACACTGGCATGGTGTGAGTAAATTTGACATAGACACAGGAGAAGCACTCTCTAAAAATGGTGCAAAAAACGCAACAACCATGTTTGGAGAATCACTTCTTTCTCTTGCCCTTGAAAAAGAAAATATTGTGGGAGTTACCGCTGCTATGCCAAGTGGAACAGGTATAAAAATCCCGATGGATACACTACCTGAACGATTTTGGGATGTGGCAATCGCAGAACAACATGCAGTAACAAGCATGTGTGCTATGGCAAAAGAGGGATTTAAACCTTTTATCGCAATTTACTCTACATTTTTACAACGGGCATATGACCAAATTATCCATGATGCATGTATTATGGAACTTCCTGTTGTTTTTGCTGTAGATCGGGCTGGAATTGTAGGAGAAGATGGAGAGACGCATCAAGGTACTTTTGACATCTCTTTTTTAAGAGCTATACCAAACATGACTCTATTTGCACCACGAGATGAAAAGAGTATGAGTGAAGCAATAAAGTTTGCTTATGAGATGAAAACCCCCTGCTCTTTTAGATATCCAAGAGGTGCATTTTTACCATGTGAGTTTGAGAGCAAAGCACTTGAAATGGGAAAATCTCAACTTCTTAAAGATGGAGAGAGTGATATACTGCTTATCGGATATGGAAACGGTGTTGGAAGAGCATGTGAGAGTGCCAAACTACTAGATTTTGATGTTGCAATATTAGATCTCATCTTTGTAAAACCATTGGATGCAAAAAAACTTGAAGAGCTTTCAAAAAGATACAAAAAATGGTTTGTATTTAGTGATTCTAGCCAAATGGGTGGTGTAGCTAGTGCTATACAAGAGCTAGGCATTGATGGTATTTCTATCACTACTTTTGAATATGAAGATGAATTTACAGTACATGGTAATACCAAACTAGTAGAAGAGTCTATGGGACTGTTACCAGAACAACTTGCAAAAAAAATAATTTAATATCTTATAAGTGTCCTCGATGCGATTCGAACGCATGACCTCTCGATTAGGAATCGAGTGCTCTATCCAGCTGAGCTACGAGGACTCAAAAATGACAATTAGATTAGGAGGGGGAGTTTCGCACAGCGTAAGCTGTTGCCGAAAAAAAAGAGCAACGTAAATGAAGAGTGGGCATTAGCCCATCTCTTCCATTTGGCAAAAAAAGCTAACTATCCGTTTCTCTTTTTTATTATTTCTTCAGATACATTTCTTGGTACTTCAGCATAATGGTGAAATTCCATAGAATAAGTAGCACGACCTTGAGTAGCACTTCTTAAATCAGTCGAGTAACCAAACATCTCTGATAATGGTACATAAGCATTAACAATTTTGTTTCCACTTCTGTCATCCATACCTTCGATTTGACCTCTTCTTCTGTTAAGATCTCCGATAACATCACCCATGTAATCTTCAGGAACTTCAACTTCAACTTTCATCATAGGTTCCATGATAACCGCACCAGCTTTTCTAGCACCCTCTTTGAATCCCATTGAAGCAGCAAGTTTAAACGCCATCTCACTTGAATCCACATCATGATAACTTCCATCATAAAGTGTAACTTTAACATCTTCCATAGGATAACCAGCAAGAACTCCGCCTTGCATCGCTTCTTGGATACCTTTATCAACAGCAGGGATAAATTCTCTAGGAACTGATCCACCTTTGATAGCATTTACAAACTCATAACCATCTCCAGCTTCCTTAGGCTCAAGCTCAAGATAAACATGACCAAATTGACCACGACCACCAGATTGTTTTGCATATTTGTACTCTTGTCTAACTTTCTCTTTGATACTCTCTCTGTATGCAACTTGCGGTTGACCAATTTCTGCTTCAACTTTAAACTCTCTCATCATACGATCAACAAGGATTTCAAGATGCAACTCACCCATACCAGAGATGATAGTTTGACCACTCTCTTCATCAGTATTTACTCTAAAAGAAGGATCTTCTTGCGCTAGTTTTTGAAGTGCGATACCCATTTTCTCTTGATCTACTTTAGTTTTTGGCTCAACAGCAACTGAGATAACTGGATCTGGAAAATCCATTCTCTCCAATACTACTTTATCATCAGGATCACATAATGTATCTCCTGTAGTCGTGTTTTTAAGGCCAACAACCGCACCGATTTCACCAGCATAAATCTCTTTTACTTCTTCTCTTTTAATCGCATGCATCTTCATGATACGACCAATTCTCTCTTTTTTATCTTTTATTGTGTTATAAACAAAGCTACCAGCCGTAAGGCTTCCTCTATAAACACGGATAAATGTTAACTGTCCAACAAATGGATCAGTCATAATTTTAAATGCTAGAGCTGCAAAATGACCCTCATCACTAGATTCAACGATAATCTCTTCTTCTTCATCATTCATCATCGTACCTTTGATATCAGCAACCTCTGTAGGAGCTGGAAGATACGCAACAACTGCGTCAAGTAAAGTTTGAACACCTTTGTTTTTAAATGCCGTTCCACAAGTCATAGGAACGATATACATGCCGATAGTAGCTGCTTTAATTCCAGCTATTATCTCATCATTTGAAATCTCTTCACCCTCTAAAAATTTTTCCATCAAATTTTCATTACACTCAGCTTCAGCAATTTTCTCGATCATCTTCTCACGATACTCATCAGCTCTCTCTTGCATATCAGCAGGAATATCTTCAACATGATAGTTTGAACCCATCTCTGCATCTTGATCCCAAACGATAGCTTTCATTAAAACTAAATCAATTACACCAGCAAAATGCTCTTCTGCACCGATTGGCAATTGAATCGCTACTGGATTACCTTTTAGTCTATCTACGATTTGTCTCTCAACTTCATAAAAATCAGCACCAGTTCTATCCATCTTGTTAACAAATACTAACGATGGTACACCATAACGATTTCTTTGTCTCCAAACTGTTTCAGATTGAGGTTGAACACCACCAACTGCACAAAACACAGAAACTGCACCATCAAGAACACGCATAGAACGCTCAACCTCAATAGTAAAATCAACGTGACCTGGAGTATCGATGATATTTATCTGTTTACCTTTCCACTCACAAGTTGTAGCAGCAGAAGTAATTGTGATACCTCTCTCTTGCTCTTGCTCCATCCAATCCATAGTCGCAGCACCGTCATGTACTTCTCCTATCTTATGCTCAACACCAGTATAAAAAAGGATTCTCTCTGTTGTAGTAGTTTTACCTGCATCAATGTGTGCTGCAATTCCTATATTTCTAACATCTTCAAGTTTATGCGTTCTCGCCATGAGTTTCTCCTTTTACCATCTATAGTGAGCAAATGCTTTATTCGCTTCAGCCATTTTGTATGTATCTTCTTTCTTTTTGTATGTTGCACCTCTATCGTTTGCAGCATCCATAAGCTCATTTGCCAATCTATCTTTCATAGTTCTCTCAGATCTTTTTCTAGTATAAGAGATCAACCATCTGATAGCAAGTGCTTGTTGTCTAACTGGTCTAACTTCGATAGGTACTTGATAAGTAGCTCCACCGATTCTTCTACTTTTAACTTCCATAATAGGTTTTACATTTTCAATTGCTTTATTGAAAACATCAATACCTTTATCTTCACCTTTTGCATCGATTGCTTCTAATGCTTCATAAAAAATTTTTGCAGCTACTGATTTTTTACCAGATAGCATTAAAATGTTGATAAATTTTGATACTATTTTTGAATTGTAGATAGGGTCAGCTAATATTTCTCTGACGGGAGCTTTTCTTCTTCTCATATATTTTTCCTTCAATTATTATAATTTACTCAAACGCCGTCCACAAAGGTTTTTATGACTACGCCTGGCCGTTTTGACAATTATAAATGTTTATAAAAAATTAACCTCTATTAGAGGCAACACTTACTATTTTAAAATTACCTAAAATTATTTTTTCTTAGGTTTTTTAGTTCCGTACTTACTTCTTGCAACTGTTCTGTTTGCGACACCAGCAGTATCTAGTGCACCACGAACGATATGATACTTAACACCTGGAAGATCTTTTACTCTACCTCCACGAACAAGTACAATCGAGTGCTCTTGAAGGTTATGACCCTCACCACCGATATAACTAATAACTTCAAAACCACTAGTCAATCTAACTTTAGCTACTTTTCTAAGTGCTGAGTTAGGTTTCTTTGGAGTTGTAGTATAAACTCTTGTACAAACGCCTCTTCTTTGAGGACAGCTTACAAGTGCTGGTGATTTTGACTTAACAACCACCTTTTTTCTCTCTTTACGAATCAACTGATTTATAGTTGGCAAATTTTTTCCTTTTTACATTTTTACAAAACACAGATAAACTATGCTTTTTAACTTCAATCCAATAGACATGGCATTGAAAGTCGGCTATAATACTTAAATTGTGTTTACAATTAGCTTAATTTAAGGCACTATTAAAGCTATCTAACACTAACACCTTCATTAAAATACTTGATAAGCGGATACACAAAAAGTTCTATAATTCTTCTTTGTCCTACTTTCAACTCTGCCGTTGCACTCATGCCCGGTCTCAAGAAACGCTCTTCTCCCTCAACTATCAATGAAATCTTTTGTGGCTCTATAAATACTTCATAAATCAAGCCAAGTTTTTTATCTTCAATGGCATTTGCACCTATTTTTGTCACAACACCATCAATCAATCCAAATCTTTGAAAACTATAGGTATCAATTTTGATTGCAACTTTCATTCCAACTTTGATAAAACCAATATCTTTATTTTCAACAGTAGCTTTGAGTTGCAGCGGTACTTCTTTAGGAACGATCGTGATCAACTTCTCAGCCGGTGTTACAACAGCACCAACAGTATTGATCGCAATTTTACCAACAATACCGTCTACAGGAGATACGATAACCTGTTTTTTCTTTCTATACTCTATCATATCAATTTCAGAACGATACGCCATGATCTCTTTCTCTTTTTGTGTCAATTGGGCATAAAATTTATTTTTAGCATCTTGCTCTATCAAGAGCTTTTTCATAGTGATCTCATGAATCTGCTCTTGAAGTCTTGATATATCATATGAAAGTCTAGTGACTTCACTTTTATAATTCATATTTTGCTTTTGAACTTGATAGTACTCATTTTTAGCGATAATATCCAAGACCTCTTTCAACCTATTTTGATCTTGTCTTCCCAATCGATAAAGCTCTTGAATTCTATCTCTATTAATTTGGGTAGCTTTTATCTGTTCATCCAACTGTTTGACCTGTTGATCAATATGTCTTTTCTGCTCTATTATTGATTCACGCTCATTTTGATACATACCTTGGATCATGATAACAATACCTGGCGGCGTATTTGTCGGTATCGTAAATGGTTTATTATTGATAAGTGATTTGATCTTTGCAGTTTCTAGTTCAAGCAAAGCTAAAGTACTCTTTTTTGCTTCGATATTACTCTCTTCAACTGTTGGATCTATCTCAATCAGAGGATCACCTTTTTTGATAAAATCACCCTCTTTTATATATATCTTTTTTACAGATCCGGTAGAGAGCGGTTGTAGGACTTTTATATCTCCCATAGGAATTACTTTTGCTCTCGAGCTTACTACAACATCAGTTTTACCCCAGAACAACCATAAAACAGCTAAAGCCATAAAGATCAGTATTGTCCACATTATCTTTCTGCCCAACGGACTTACAGGTCTATCTTCTATTTCAACTAAGTGCGGTTTAAATCTATCTTTATCATCTATGTTATTCATTTATATCTCCTGCTGTGAATAGAGGTGATGGTAATACCCTTTTTTCTTCATCAACTCATCATGGGTTCCAGCCTCAACAATTTGA
>DQTU01000244.1 GCA_015662615.1 Campylobacterales bacterium
AAAGCATCTTCGCTAAAGAAAGAGTTCTTTTGGGAACAACCCGTACTAAAAAGCAGTAAACCTATAATCATCAATATACTTATTTTCATCTTCTAATCCTTTAAGCTATTTTACACAAAACTAATTTAGATTTTGTTACAATTGGGGCAGTCTACCATAGGAAAAACATGAAACAGATAGCCGTTGCATTTACAGGTCCCTCAAATAGCGGAAAAACAACACTTATAGAAAAAATTGCTAAAATTTTAATTCAAGATTATAAAGTCGCTATTATAAAAAATGACCCAAAAGACAAAGCGCAATTTGACACTGAGGGAAAAGATAGCTATAAATTTTCAGCTACTGGTGCAGAAACAGTTGTGGTTTCACCCACAAGAACTACCTATTTTTCACAGCAAAGTCGAAACTTAAAAGAGATTATTGACATGCTTGGAGCGTTTGATATACTTTTAGTTGAAGGTCTTAAAACACTTCCCCTGCCTCGTATCGCAATTTTTAGAAATTCTTTGGATGAGAGTTACTTTCCACACTCAAATGCAATAGCAATTGACAAAAGTGTCGATATAGAATCATACGATATACCGCAAGAAATTGATATACTAGATCTTAACGATCCAGTAGAGATAATTAAGTGGATTAAAATTCATGCAAAAGATGTGAAGGATATAAAATGACAGAAATTTTTAATGCGATTAAAGCATCAGCAATTAGAATTAGATATGCTATAGAGAATGATGATACAGGATATTCTCATAACCAAAATGCCACCGGAGACGTACAGCTTAAACTGGATATCAAAAGTGACTTTATCATTGAAGAGGAGTTTTCCAAAATTTCTACAGTTAAAGAGCTTGCCAGCGAAGAGAAAGAGCATGTAAAACCAATGCATAAGAATGGGAAATATCTCATCGGATATGATCCATTGGACGGATCAAGCCTTGCAGATGTAAACCTTAGTGTTGGATCAATCTTTGGTATCTATGAAGATGATTACAGAGGTTGTAACCTGAAAGCTTCAGTATATGTAGTTTATGGACCTAGAGTTGAGATTGTAATAGGATATGATGGAAGAGTTGAACTGCATCGTCTTGATGCTGACCATGAGTTCCACTTTATTCAGCTTATCAACCTTGACAATAAAGGCAAGCTCAATTCACCAGGTGGCACACAAAAAAACTGGCTCCCTCATCATAAAGAGATGATCGAATCAATTTTTGCAGATGGATATCGCTTAAGATACTCAGGAGGCATGGTTCCAGATCTCCATCAAATCCTATTAAAAGGCGGCGGACTTTTCTCATATCCTGCAACTTCTGATGTTCCAAAAGGAAAACTAAGAATGACATTTGAAGTTTTTCCATTTGCACAGATTTATGAGTTAGCCGGCGGTCAAGCGATAGATGGCAAACAACGACTTTTAGATATGACTCCTGAACATATACATGATACAACACCCTGTTTTTTCGGTTCAAACGAAGAGATAGAGCGAGTTAAACTAGCTTATGGAAACTAACATGAAATCACCAGATATTTATGAGCAAAAGCTCGCAGAAGAGACCGTAGCGTTAAAAGAGTGTCAAAAAAGACATAAGATTGATTCTTGTATGAAGTGTAAAGATCTGATAGGATGCACAATTCGAAAGCGTTATGTTAATGCCGTTTATCAAAGCATGAACAAGGGTGCAGGTGGGGGTTTTGAGTTTTAAGACTCAAACCACTTTAATTATTGAGACCGCTTCATATTTTGTGTAAGCCAAATTCACCGCTTCTTAAGAACTTCACTATAGTAAATTTCATCTGACT
>DQTU01000256.1 GCA_015662615.1 Campylobacterales bacterium
ATGCTTGATTTTGATAATGATGGTAGTGTGATTGATGATGTGGCTAGACTTGCTATGAAGTATATATTTTAATTCAAACTTACATTGAGGGGCATGACCCCTCTTTTCCCCAAATCCCCAATTTTTTATTAAAGGAATAGCGATTGCACTATTTGATAGATTTTTTAGAGCGTGATGATATTAAAAAAACAGAGATTTATGAACAGTTAAAATGCAGTGAAGAAGAAGCTAAAATCCTTAGATTTTTGACAAAGTTGCATGTTAAGGGAACTGAAGAAAATTCTGTTTATTTAGCACTTACTGAACTTTACTCTGAGAAAAATTATGAGTATATTGAAAAATTGCCACTTGTAAAAAATTTATTAGATCTAGGATGGATTACTCAGAGTAGTTTTTTGCAAATTAAAGTTGGAGAGGTTTCTAACCTTGACCTTATCCATGCTTCAGTTGCACTAAGTAGCTCTTTTGAAAAATTGCTTGAAGTGGGTACTTTAGAGATGGCTTTACCTGATGCAACGGCGTATAGTGATCATTTAGAATATCTTAAAGATCAGTTTTTACGCATAGACATTTATCAGAAAATCTCACTTGCACGTCATAATCAATCAAGCAACTCTTTTAATGTTGTGAGACTACAAAACCGTTTGACACTTCTTGAAAATCGTATTAGTGAGCGTCTAAAAGCAACTGATCATGAGGTCTCTGCGCAGACACTTTTTGGTGAACATGAGTTAACTGACAAAGAACAGATCATATTTTTAGCACTTTTGAAAGAGGAGTACTCTGGAGAGTTAGAGAGTTTGAGAGAGATGAATACCTTGATAAATCTTATCAGTGAAAATGACTATGAAAAGATAAAAAATAGATCACTTTTAGAAGATGGTTCGACGCTTATCGAGAAAGAGATCATTGATTATGATGAAATGTTGACTGCTTTTGGTGGGGTTACGAGAAGTTTTTATATCACAGAAGAGTTTTTACAAAATATTATGCATCCCAATAAAACTAAAAAAACAAAAAGAATTAAGATAGATACTTTGGTAAAAGAGCAAGATATTTTTGAACTCATAACACCAAAAACAAGCATGGATGATGTAATCCTAAACCCCAAAACAAAAGAGATACTTGACACGCTTCTGAAACAGATGGACAAAGAGGTTATCAAACGGCTAAAAGAGTGGGGCATAAGAGATAAAAAATCAGGACTAGATGCAAGGATAATTTTTTATGGACCTCCAGGGACTGGAAAAACTATGACGGCACTTAGTTTAGCAAAATCACTAAAGAGAAAAGTGCTTAATTTTGACTGCTCTAAAATCCTCTCCATGTATGTAGGTGAGAGTGAGAAAAATGTTCGTCGTATTTTTGATACCTATAAAGAGATTTCTAAAAAAACTCGAACAGAGCCAATTCTACTCCTAAACGAAGCAGATCAATTTTTAAGCTCAAGAACCACAGGTCCCGGCGGTGGAGCAGATAAGATGCACAATCAGATGCAAAATATCTTTTTAGAACAAATTGAAAAATTTGAAGGCATCTTGATAGCAACAACAAACCTTTTAGAGACGATAGACCCTGCATTTTCTCGACGATTTAACTATAAGATAGAGTTCGCAAAACCAAACTACAAACAGAGAGTCCTTTTATGGGAAAAAATGTTACCAAAAGTTGCACCTTATGAAAAAGAGTTTGATGTAAATGTACTTGCAAAACATGAGCTTAGTGGTGGGCAAATAGAGGTTGTTGTCAAAAACACAGCACTTAGTGTTGCCGTAAAAGAGAGCCCAGTTTTCCACTTGGAAGATTTTAAAACCTCTATAAATAGGGAGTTGACTGGTGCTTTTGGGGAAAGTAAGATAATGGGATTTTCAGTTTAATTCTATTTTCTTATAAGTAATTTAATTTTTTAAACAATCAAGGTTTTATCCTTGATTTATCTTTAATACTAAAAGTGTGTCATTTAGTTACAAAATTGTGAAATAATTGTTGAATCACTCTCTTTTTTAATTGAACTCATTGTAAAATTAGTATTCTAAAATATTATAATACATAATATTTATCTACTTTAAGGATTTAAACATGAGCCATATGGATTTTGCGCATCCCTACTTTGGGGCATTTGTCTTTTTTGTTCTAACTTTTGGAGCATTTATCGGTACTACTGTTTTAGCTAGATTTATTAGCCGTAGAATGGCACGCCAAGATGGTGAGAAGCTTAAACTTACTATTTATGAGTGTGGACCGGAAGTTACAAAACAGCCAAATAAGATATCTTCACACTTTTATCTATTTGCACTTCTCTTTATTCTTTTTGATGTTGAGATTATTTTTATGTTTCCTTGGGCTATTAATTTTAAAGTACTGGGTTGGTTTGGCTTTGCCGAGATGATTATATTTATCACACTTCTTACAATCGGTTTTGTATATGCATGGAAAAAAGGAGCACTAGAATGGCACAGCATAAGGTAAATTATCTCGCTGAGGGGGGACTTCCTGTAGCATTGACTACGGTTGATAAACTTGTACAATGGGGTAGAAGTAATTCGCTATGGCCACTTACTTATGGTTTGGCATGTTGCGCGATTGAGATGATGGCAGCGGGTGCGAGTCGTTATGATTTTGATAGATTTGGTACTATTTTTAGAGCGAGTCCTAGACAAGCAGATGTTATGGTTGTGGCTGGAACATTGACAAAAAAACATGCTCAGTTTCTAAAAAGACTATATGATCAGATGGCAGAACCAAAATGGGTCATCAGCATGGGAAGTTGTGCAAACACTGGTGGTATGTTTAACACTTATGCAACGGTTCAAGGTGTGGATAGAATTATTCCAGTTGATATCTATCTTCCTGGTTGTGCCCCTCGTCCTGAGACACTTCAGTATGCACTTATGATGCTTCAAAAGAAGATAAGAACTCAAAGTGCTTCAAGTGCTAGAAAACCAAAAAGGTTGGTGTAATGAGAGCCTATTCAGACAAACAAAATGTACAAGCAAAAGCCTATTATAGTGATAGATTTTTTAAAGCTCCACAGCTTCCAAAAGAGAAAGTATCAAGCGATAAAGTATTTGCGGCAGATTTAAAGAGTTTAAAAGAGAAGTTTAAAATTGGTGAATCATACATCCAAAAAGAGCAAATGGTTCTTTTTATTGAGCCTAGTGATATAAAAAAGGTTATGAAACATTTAAGAGATGAGTTAGAGTATGATTTTCTTAGTGAACTATCGGCTATTGATTGGTTGGCTAAATCAAATCAATTTGAGATTTTTTATCAGATGCTCTCTATGTCAAAAAGAAAACGGTTGAGAGTGAAGTTTTTTATAGACAAAAAAGAGGCAGTTGAGAGTATAAATGAAATTTTTCATAGTGCAAATTGGGCTGAGAGAGAGATGTATGATATGTATGGTGTTATCATAAACAACCATCCGTACATGAAAAGAGTTATTATGCCAGATGATTGGACAGGTCATCCGCTTCTTAAAACTTATCCACTTATCGGAGATGAGGCAGCACAATGGTATGAGATAGATACGATTTTTGGAAAAGAGCATAGAGCAATTGTTGGACCTGAAATCCGTGATACTAAAAGAGTAGATCAAAAAGATACTGTAAACTTTGCTAGAGTTGGCGCAGAAGTACCATTGGGTGCGAAACCATCAACTGGAAAAACTAATTACTCTGAGTTCCAAGAAGAGGGTGGTGTACCATTTATCACTCGATTTACAAAAGATAGACAAAAAACATTAAAGAATAGGAAGTAAGAATGCAGACTCCTAATAGATTAAAACCATTTTATGAAAACTTAGTTTTTGAGAGAGAAGACAATCACATGATTGTAAACTTTGGACCACAACATCCATCAGCTCACGGACAGCTTCGTCTTATACTTGAACTTGATGGCGAGATGGTTGTAAAAGCTACTCCAGATGTAGGTTATCTTCATCGCGGTATGGAAAAGATGGCAGAGAACATGATATATAATGAGTATCTTCCTACAACTGACCGTATGGATTATATCGCTGCAGCTTCAAACAATTATGGATTTGCACTAGCTGTTGAGAAACTTTTAGGAATTGAGGGGCAGATACCAAGACGAGCGATGGTTATCAGAATGATGCTACTAGAACTCAACCGTATCATCTCTCATCTATTTTGGCTAGCAACGCATGCACTTGATGTTGGAGCTATGAGTATCTTCCTTTTCTGTTTTCGAGAAAGAGAATTTGCCATGGACTTGATGGAAGATTATTGTGGTGCGAGACTTACTCATTCTGCTATAAGAATTGGTGGAGTTCCACTAGATTTGCCAGATGGTTGGATTGAAGAGTTAAGAGCTTTTATCACAAAGTTTCCAAATGATATCAAAGATTATGAAGCACTACTTGACCAAAATCGTATCTGGAAAATGAGACTTGAACAAGTTGGTATGTTGACAGCCGAAGATGCAAAAAACTGGGGTTGCTCAGGGGTGACTTTAAGAGGTAGCGGCGTTGCATGGGATATCAGAAAAGAGGAGCCTTATGAGCTTTATGACGAGATAGAGTTTGAAGTTCCTGTGGCTGATACAAATGATAGTTATGGAAGATATAAACTTTATATGCAAGAGATGAGACAGTGTGTGAAGATACTGCATCAGTTGATTCCTATGTATAAAGAGAGCGAACATGGACTTATGGCTGCTGTGCCAGAGTTTATCTCAGCTCCAAAAGAGCAACTTATGACTGATAACTTCTCTTTGATGCAACATTTTGTTTTAGTGACTCAAGGTATGAGACCACCAGTTGGGGAAGTTTATGTGGCTACTGAATCACCAAAAGGGGAGTTAGGTTTTTATATCAATTCTCAAGGTGATCCCTATCCGTATAAACTCAAAGTAAGAGCACCAAGTTTTTGGCATACAAGTCTGTTACAACAGATTTTACCGGGGACTTATTTGGCGGATGTTGTAACCATTATTGGTAACTTGAACATTGTATTTGGTGAAATAGATAGATAGGGGAAGTTATGGAAAGATATGATTTAAGAAAGCATAAAGATAATTTTTATGACAGAATGACTGAAATTATAGAAAAAGAGGCAAAGTCTGGTGAAGTTATCATCTTCCTATTTGAGCTTGGTGATTTTACATCTGTTCAAAAAAGTGCAGATTTGATGAAAGAGTTGGGTCATGATGTTTTAAACTCTATCAAGTTCAATGAGGTGGACTGGACTTTAGTAGTGAAAAGGAAAAGCAGTTGAGCAGAGTACTTTTCTCCACCTGGCAGGGTGAATTTATTGACAATAGAAATGTTGCAAAAGATGAATGGCAAGAGTCAGGATTCAAACTACCTGCCTCTTACGATGGAGAAAAAAGCTCAAAGATATTTATTGGTTGGACGGGTTTAGTTGTATTTGATGAAAATGTAGATGTTGTCAAAGCGGGAGCTGAATATGCTGCACAGTATCAAGTATATTCTGAAGCATGTGGTAGATGTGCACCTGGTCGATGGGGTGGAAGAATCCTCTATGATCTGTTTGACAAAATCGCTCGTGGAGAGGGAAGTGTTGCAGATGTTGCACACCTCAAAGAGATATCAGAAACCATGATGAAAACCAGTAAATGTGAAATTGGACGGACTGTTCCTATTCCACTTTTGAACATTCTTGAATATTTCTCCGATGATATTGATGATCTGATAGTAAATCAGAAAAAATCTCCAGATTATGATAATGAAGATATTAGGTATATTGCAAAGATTACAGCTCCATGTATGGATGCTTGTCCTGACCATGTTGATATACCAGCATATATCGAGGGTGTTAGAGATTTACAATTTGCAGATAGTTTGAAAGCTACAAAGCAGACTATGCCACTAGCACATACATGTGGTCGAGTTTGTCCTCATCCATGTGAAGATGAGTGTAGGCGAGCAAACCTAGATGAACCTATCTCTATAATGGAACTAAAACGAGTTGGTGCTGATTATGAGACTGACCATGATTTAGAGTTTTTATACCCAACACAGCAAAAACCATTAAATGGTAAAAAAGTTGCGATTGTTGGAGCAGGACCCGCAGGACTTGCTGCTGCATACTATCTAGCACTTGAAGGTGTTGCATGTGATGTGTTTGAAGAGCTTCCAGTTCTTGGTGGTGAAGTAGCTGTTGGTGTTCCAGAGTATAGAATGCCTTATGACAAATACTATAAAGATATCGAAGCTATTGGTGCACTTGAGGGTGTTGAATTTATATTAAACACTAGAGTTACCGCTGAGATGCTTGTTCAATTTGAAAAAGATTATGATGCAATCATGTTGGCAAGTGGTACCAGAATCAGTAAAAAGATAAGAGCAGCAAATGAGCGTCTTGATATGAAAGGTTACTGGTCTGCGATAGAGTTTTTAGACCAAGTTAACTTAAATGTAAAATGGGATTTAGCTCCTGAAGTTGACTTGACTGGTAAGACTATTGTTTGCGTAGGTGGTGGTTTTACCTCTATGGATGTTGTAAGATGTTCAATTCGTGCAAATGCTAAAAAAGTTATCATGCTCTATCGTAGAGATGAGAAAACGATTATTAGAAACACAAGTTATGAAGAGTATCACGAAGCAGTAGAAGAGGGTGTTGAGTTTGTTTTCCATTCAGCTATTGAAGAGATATTTGATGAAGATAATGTTCTTAAAAAAGTAAAAGTAAATATGTTTGAATTGGTGCCTAATCCAGATGGTGGTCGTGCACAATTGGTCAAAATTGAAGGTGATGATTATGAGATAGAGTGTGATTATCTTGTGCCAGCAGTTTCTCAAGATGCAGACCTCAAATACCTACCTGAGGATTGGGCATTAGAGTTTACAAGTTGGAATACAATTTTAACTGATGGTAAAACATATCAAACAAGTCGAAAGGGTGTTTTCGCAGCTGGAGATTGTGAATATGGTCCGATGACAATTGTAAATGCAGTTGGACAAGCAAAAAGAGCGGCTTCAGTTATGAGTCGTTATGTCCATACTGGAAAATTAGAGCTTTTAGATGAAGAGATTATGGAAGACCATTTAAGGCGATTGAAAGTTTATGATAAAAAAGAGAAAGTTGGTGGTTGGGTTGCTGGACTTCCAAGAGAAGTTAGTGAAAAGTTAGATGCTGATTATAGAAAATCTAGTCAAGATGAAGTAAACTTTGGTTTCACACAAGAACAAGCAGTAAATGAAGCTAGTAGATGCATGAGATGTTACTACATAGCAATGGTGGCGGTGTAATATGAGCAAAACTGAACAGATGATAAGCTTAGAAATAGATGGTAAAAAAGTAAAAGCATTTAAAAATGAGACTATTTTACAAGCAGCTAGAAGAAATGGTTTTTACATTCCTACTATGTGTTATCTACCAAAAGTAAAACCTATCGCATCTTGCAGGATGTGTGTTGTGGATATTGTAGGCTACGATGACCCAGTTTTAAGTTGTCAAGAGAGAGTAGTTGAGGGCTTAAAAGTAGAGACACAATCTGAAGAACTTTATGAGCATAGACAAAACATTATGAAGCTTTATGATGTTAATCACCCACTTCAATGTGGAACATGTCCAAAATGTGGCGAGTGTGATTTGCAAAATAAAACACTAGAGTTTAATGTCTCTTCCCAAAACTTTAGCATCAGAGACCAACAAAGAGAGATTCAAGATTGGGGTAATGTTACTTATGACCCTTACCTTTGCATCATGTGTGAAAGATGTGTGAGAGTTAGCAATGAAATCGTCGGGGATGAAGCACTTCAAATTAGCCCCGGCGGATATAATTCAACAATTATGAATGTCAAAAAAGATGATTTAAATGTTGATTGGGGTGAGTGTGCGGCAGTTTGTCCTGTTGGGGCACTCGCTGACAAAGACTTTACTTATAACTCAAATGCTTGGGAATTGACTAGAATTCCTGCATCTTGCGTGCATTCGTCTTTGGCAAACCTTATCTACTATGAAGTAAAACGAGGAAAAATTTATCGCGTAAGAAGTGATTTTGAGCATGAGACGATTAGTGGATTATGTCGTTATGGATATGATTTTGAAAACAGAGGTTCAAATTCTGATGAAGATATGCAAAAAACTTTAGAAGCTTTTAAAGATGCAGATACTATCCGATTTAACTCTATGATTACCAATGAAGAGGCTTTGATACTTCAAAAGTTAAAAGAGCTTCATGGATATAAATTGGTAAACAATGAAGCTTATAGATACCAAAAGTTTTTACAAGCATTTGCTTCAACTTCTGGAAGTATGACTTACAAAGGGACAAGTGAGGGAATTATAAACAGCGAGTATATCGTCGTTTTTGGAACTCGTGTTGCTACTGATAGTCCAGGTCTAAAATTTAGAATCAACCAATCTTCTAAAAAGTTTAAATCACAGATTATCTACATGCATCCCATGGAAGATAGCTCAATTCAAAACATCGTAACGCAGCTTATGAGATATGAAGCGGGTAGCGAAGATGCTGTTTTAGCACTTGTTGCCAAAGAGATTTTAAAAGATGCAGATGTACCAAAAGATGTGGCTGAGTATTTCAAAGAGCTTGATGATGGCTATTTGAGTGCTGAGAGCAATATTGGAGAAGAAGAGATAGTGTTAATGCAAAAAAAGATGGCTAAGAAAAGTCGTTTCTCTTTTGTAGTTGGCTCTGATTTGTATGCACATCCAAATGCTGAAAATATTGCAAAAATGTTAGGTCTTATCGAAAAATACGGAAACTTTGATGTTACTATCATCCCACCATCTGTAAATACTTTGGGTGTTTCACTTATCTGTGATTTGGATGAGAGCATTGGTGAAAAAGTGATAGGTTATAATAATGTTGGAGATTTTGTCTTAAGTGCTTTGGAAGATGCAGGTGATGTAAATATGCCAGCTCTAAATCAGCAAGAGGGCACATTTACAAATCTTAACAAAAAAGTAGTTCCAACAAATGTTGCACTTCCTTTTGAGGGATTTTGTTTAAATGATATTGCGAACAATTTAGGATTGAACAGAAGATATACGATAGATTATACACCTGAACTTCCAGCCTCGAGTGGTTTTCAAGCTCAAGAGTTTGATAAGCTTACAAATCATTTTGATGTTTTAGGTGAAGAGCTTAGGGGTTATAAGCTAGATGAAAAAACTGTAAAAACTACAAATGAACTTTCAGAGGTTGAAGATATTGAGAGTTTTGATGGTGTGGTTATCTACTTTTCAAATCCAAACAATCAAAAAAATGTTTTTACAAATATCTGTGAACATTTAGGTAGCAATAATGACTTGACTGGTTCAAGCCAGTTTGCAGTTGCTGCAAAGATAAGTGATGGCGATGAAGTGAAGATAGAGGTGTTAGGTCAAACGATAGTTCGTAAATTTAGATTAGATGAGAAACTGAAAGGGACAATTGGTCTTTTACCTACATTTGATATGGGGTATGAGGGTATAGCTATTAAAGCAGCATATAGATTTAATAAAGCAAAAATACAACAGGTGGGCAAATGAGTGATATAACAATTACAATTGACGGAAAAAAGTGTAAAGCCAAAGAGGGTGAATTTATACTAAACATCGCAAGGCGTGAAGATATATTTATACCCGCAATCTGTTATCTGACAGGTTGTTCTCCAACTTTAGCATGTCGTGTTTGTTTAGTGGAGGCAGATGATAAGAGGGTTTACTCTTGTAATGCCAAAGCAAAAGAGGGCATGGTGGTTGTAACAGACAACGAAGAGATTTCAGCAGAGCGAAAAGCTATCATGCAGGTATATGATGTAAATCATCCTCTTCAATGTGGTGTTTGTGACCAAAGTGGAGATTGTGAGCTTCAAAACTACACACTTTATATGAATGTGGATAAACAAGAGTATGCGATACCAGATACTCCTAGACCGATTTATGACTGGGGACTTATGAAGTATGATGCAGGTTTATGTATCGTATGTGAAAAGTGTGTAACAGTTTGTAAAGATAGTATCGGAGATAGTGTACTTAAAACTGTTCCTCGTGGTGGTGAAGCAGTTGATAAAGAGCTTAAAACTACAATGCCTAAAGATGCATATACCATGTGGAATAAGCTTCAAAAATCTCTCATCGGAACTGTAAATGAAGATAACACTTTAGAGTGTCAAGATTGTGGAGAGTGTATCGCAGTTTGTCCCGTTGGGGCACTTGTAAGTACAGACTTCCAATATACTTCAAACTCATGGGAGCTTAGAAAAATTCCAGCTTCAAATCCTCATAGTAGTGACTGTTCACTTATCTATTATGAAGTAAAACATGGTGATGCAAAAAACTATGCTGAGAAGATTTTTAGAGTAACAAATGAAGCACACTACTCTGCACTTGGTGGAGCTGCTAGATTTGGTTATGATTTTGAAAATAGAGTTGCAGGAAAAGATAAAGCCGTATTTGAAAAAGTAGTTGAATTTGCTAAAAGTGCTGATACGATTAAATTTAATAGTTTTATCACCAATGAAGAGGCACTAATTTTACAAAAACTAAAAGAGAAATATAGTTTAAAACTTATCAATGAAGATGCTAGAAAGTATCAAAACTTTTTAAACAGTTACAGCAAAGCAAGTGGAACGGCTCTTTATAGTGGAGATTTGAAAAAGATAAAATCTTCTAACTTTGTGGTAAGTGTAGGAACAGCTTTAAGATACGATGCTCCGACAGTTGGATTTGCTTTTAACAATGCTTTGAAGATGAACAAAGGTTCGGGAATTTACTTTCATCCAACAGGTGACAATGTAATGGATACATTTGCAAAAACTATTATGAGTGTTAGAAATGAAGTTGGAAGTGAAGAGCATGTTTTAGCATTTATACTTGATTATTTTTCAGAACTTGCTCAAAAACAATATGACGAAGCGGAAGATAAGAGTGAACTTACAGAGCCAGAAAAAGTTCCTAGCAAAGTTGATTATGATAGAGATAGTATCAATCTTCCTGAAGATTTTGATACTCTTATGGTTAAGATGCTTGCTAAAAAAGATACATTTTCACTGATAGTTGGAGAGGATTTATATACACACCCAAGGGCGGAAAATTTAGCAAAGCTTTTAGGACTTATAGATAGATGTACTGCATTTTCTGTAACGATTATCCCATCGCAAACAAATACACTTGGTGTTTCACTAATTTGTGAACTTGATGAAGAATCTGGAAGTAAAGTCTTAGCTTATAACGAAGATGGTAATTGTGTGCTAAGTGCTATTGGAGATGGTGATCTTGATATGCCAGCTCTAAATCAGCAAGAGGGAACATTTACAAATCTTGATAAAAGAGTTGTTCCAACAAATGCGGCTTTAGGGTATAGTGGTTATGTCTTAAATGATTTGGCAAATGCACTGGGGTTAGAGGCAGAGCAGACTATCGACTATACAACTCAGCTTCCAAAAGCAAAAGGTTTTGAGCCTTTAGAGTTTGACTTGATGCCAAACTTTTTTGACAATGGTGGAAATGAGCTGAGAGGTTATATCTTAAAAAATGCAACTCTTAAAGCTGAAGATGATTTAGATAAATTGGCAAAAATTGAGAAAATGGATGGAGAAATTGCTTATAGATCAAACCCTATCAACCAATTTAATCAATTTACAAACAAAGCCCATCAGCTAAAAACTGACGGTGCAGTTTATGTTTCAAGTGAATTTTTAGAAGCTAAGAGTTTAGGTGAAGGTGACATGGTTGAGGTTAAAAGTGATGGCGGTTCAATTTCAGCAAAACTAGAGCTTGACAAACAGTTAACTGGTAAGATTATATATCTTGGAACTTTTGACAAATCATTGGATACAACATCTGTTTTTAAAGATGGTTCAAGATTTAGTTCAGTAACAATAAGGAAGGTGTAAAATGGAAGGCTATTACATTATAGAGACGATTATCAAAGTTATCGTTATTCTTACAGTTTTTTCAGCATTAGCGGGAATTACTACATACTTTGAGAGAAAGGTATTGGCATTTATGCAAAGAAGATTAGGACCTATGCATGTTGGTCCTTATGGAATTTTGCAAGTTGCAGCTGATGGTATCAAGCTTTTTACAAAAGAGGATATCGTACCACAAAATGCAGTGAAGCCTATCTTTATGATAGCACCTGTTATCGCAGCAGCAACTGCATTTATAGCGATGTCAGCAGTTCCATTTTTACCAGAATTTACACTTCCTTTTACTGATTATGTTGTGCAACCAATTGTTGCAGATATAAATGTAGGAGTGCTTTTTGTTGTTGGCGTTATGGCTGTTGGTATGTATGCTCCACTTTTAGGTGGTATGGCTTCAAACAATAAATGGTCACTTTTAGGAGCTGCAAGAACAGTTATACAGATGTTATCATTTGAAGTTGTAACGGGATTGTCACTTATTGCTCCTCTTATGATGGTTGGTTCATTATCATTAATTGATATTAACAATTATCAAGATACTGGTTGGATTGTTTGGTCTCAACCGATAGCATTTATACTCTATATCATCTCTGGATATGCAGAGACAAATAGAACGCCGTTTGATTTGTTAGAGCATGAAGCAGAAATCATTACGGGTTATGCGACAGAGTATTCTGGAATTAGATGGGGATTGTTTGCGATTGGTGAGTATGCAAATATGTTTACAGTCTCTTTTATTGCAGCATTGGTATTTTTAGGTGGATTTAATCCTATGTGGTTTATCCCTGGTGGAATAGCAATATTGTTAAAAGTATCAGCAATTATTTTCTTTTTCTTATGGGTAAGAGCAGCTTGGCCTCATGTGAGACCAGATCAGTTGATGTGGCTATGTTGGAAAGTGTTGATGCCTTTGGCGCTTTTAAATATTTTGATAACTGGCATAGTGCTAATTTAGGGGTTTATGATGATGGATTTAAAAAATTATAATAATAGGGATGTCTCAGAAGATTATACCTATATAGAGATTGATGATGTACCAGTAATTTGGCAAGATAAGTTTAAAAGAGTTGTTAAAAGAACTTTTAGTGGTGAACTTTTTGTTGGGCTTTGGATCGTGTTGAGAGAGATGCTTAAGGGAAATACACATACTATAATGTATCCACTTGAGAAACTTCCAATTAGTCCACGGTATCGTGCACTTCATGATATAAAGAGATTGGTTGAGAGTGGAAACCAAGCTTGTATCGGGTGTGGGCTTTGTGAAAAGATTTGCATCTCTAACTGTATTCAGATAGATACAAAGTATGGGAGCAAAGGTCGTAAAGTTGTAAAAGGCTGGACTCTAAATTTAGGTCGTTGTATCTATTGCGGTTATTGTGCTGAAGTTTGCCCAGAATTGGCTATTACTCATGGACAAGATTATGAAAATGTAAGTGAGCAAAGAGCACACTTTACAACTATGGCAGAGCTTGTTACTCCGATGGACATATTTAAGGCAGGCAAGCAGAAACAGTATCCAGGATTTGGGGCGTTGAGTCCAAATGCTGATGACAATGTCAAAAAAACTCCTCTGGCGTATTAAGGACTTATGATGTATGAATTGATAGCTTTTTATCTTTTTTCGGGTTTGACAATTGCGATGTTTTTAATCGTAGTGTTAAGTAGAAATGCACTCTATGCGATGAGTGCATTGGCTGCGGGCATGATTTTGATATCAGGCTTTTTCTTTCTTTTGGATGCTGACTTTTTAGGAGTTGTTCAAATCATTGTTTATACGGGTGCGGTTATGGCCTTGTATGCATTTGGTATGATGTTTTTTGATGCAACTCAAGATATCAAAGAGGATATTGGAAATACAAAAATTATTTATGGGTTGTGGATTTTAAGTGCAGTTTTAATTGTCTTTATGATTTCTGCTCCATTTATGAGTAATCATTTGATGTTGGATTCTCCACTTGACAATCATATGATTATCGGAGCAAATAACCCTCAAGCTGTTGGTATTGTACTTTTTACAAAATACTTAGTTCAGTTTGAATTGGCTGCGGTTATGCTTTTGGTTGCGATGATTGCGGGAATTGTTCTTGTGAGTAAGAAGATGGATGAGAGTTTAACTATGACTCCTGAGCTTGACCAAAAGATAAAAGATGAGTTTCAGACAGATGAAAAGGAGAGCAAATGATAACACTTACGCACTATTTGGTACTTTCAGCCATACTATTTGTGATAGGTTTGGTGGGAGTAATACGTAGAAAAAATCTTCTTTTGCTTTTCTTCGCAACTGAGATAATGCTTAATGCGGCAAATATCGGTTTTGCAGCAGTTTCAAAGTTTTACGGTGATTTGACTGGGCAGATGTTTGCATTTTTCATTATTGCAGTTGCTGCTAGTGAAGTTGCTGTTGGTTTAGGATTATTGGTTCTTTGGTATAAGAAAAATGGTACAATCGATTTGGATTCAATGCAAGAGATGAAAGGATAACGGATGGAAAAATATTTATATATAGCACTTTTTGCACCGATTGTAGGTTCGCTTTTTGCAGCAATGTTTGGAGATAGACCAAAAAATCTCATCACAGGACTTGTAACAAGTGGGCTTCTTTTTGCATCTTGGTTTGCATCTATAATGTTGCTTCTTTATGTTGATGGTAACACTATCGTTCATGTAAAGATGATGGATTGGATAGCAGCTGGTAGTTTGAATGTTGACTTTGGATTTGTGGTGGATCAAGTATCTGTTATCATGATGGTAACCGTTACAACGGTTTCAGCGCTGGTTCATGTTTACTCAATTGGGTATATGGATCATGATAAAGGTTTTAATAGATATTTCTCATACCTTTCAGCATTTGTTTTCTCAATGATGATACTTGTTATGAGTGATAATTTCTTAGGATTATTTATCGGTTGGGAAGGCGTTGGACTATGTTCTTGGCTACTAATTGGTCACTGGTATCATAAACCTGATGTTCCAACATCTGTAAATCCTGCGATTTCTCCAGCATATGCAGCAAATGAGGCATTTGTTATGAATAGAATTGCCGATCTTGGAATGCTAATCGGTATCTTTATGATTTACTGGAACCTAGGAAGTTTAGAATACAATACAGTATTTGCAAACATAGGAACACTTAGTACTGGCACTATTACGGCAATTGGAATTTTCCTTTTCATTGGAGCGATGGGTAAATCAGCACAATTTCCACTTCATACTTGGCTAGCCAATGCGATGGAGGGACCTACACCTGTTTCTGCTTTGATTCATGCAGCGACGATGGTAACGGCTGGTGTTTATTTGATTATCAGAAGTAATGAAATTTATGCTCTTATACCAAATGTAGGATATTTTATAGCATGTCTTGGAGCTTTTGTAGCAGTTTTTGCGGCATCTATGGCACTTGTAAATATGGAGTTGAAAAGAATTATCGCTTACTCAACCTTGTCACAGCTTGGCTATATGTTTGTGGCAGCTGGACTTGGGGCTTATTGGATAGCACTATTTCATCTTATGACTCATGCATTTTTCAAATCAGTTCTATTTTTAGGGGCAGGTAATGTTATGCATGCGATGGATGATGAAAAAATGATCAATAAAATGGGTGGACTTGGTAAGGTTATGCCTTGGACTATGGGAATTATGACTGTAGCTTCAGTAGCACTTGCTGGTATTTGGCCATTGGCTGGTTTCTTCTCAAAAGATAAAATCCTTGAAACTGCATTTGCAGAGCATAACTACTTCTTGTGGATAATGCTTTGGATGGGTGCGGGTATGACAGCTTATTATAGTTTTAGACTTATTATGATGGTGTTTTCTGGTAAAGAGAATTATGATAAAGCAGAGAAACATCCACATGAGACCTATCCATTTGTGATTATGGCTATGCTTCCATTGGCTGTTTTAGCAGTTATCGCTGGATTCTTTGAACACTCATTTATGGAGTATGTAACAGCAGTATTGCCTGAATATCATCCTCATGTGAGTACATTTACATTTATCTTTTTGGTTATTGTGACTTTGGGAATTGCACTTGGTGGTATATTCTTGGCAGTTACAAAATTTTCAAATGCTGGTAGTTTTGATGGGTTCTTTAAAAAGTTGGGTGTATTTGATATTCTTTCAAATCAGTACTATATACCTAAGTTTTATGATGAGAAGATTTGTAAACCTTACAAAGCGATGAGTAAGTTTGCATGGGAGAAAATTGATATGAAAATAGTTGACGCAACGGTTGACTTTATAGCGGGCACTATCTATACAGCTGGTGATAAAACAAGAAAGATGCAAAGTGGAAATCTAAGCACAAACCTCAAATGGATGGTTTTTGGTTTAGTGATTCTACTAGTTTTTGCACTATTTAAGATTGGTATGTAAGGAGCTGATGAATGGATTCAATATTAACACTTTTGATATTTTTCCCGCTAGTTGCGGCGATGTTTGGATTTTTAATTGAAAAAGAGGGGATTCGAGCTTATGGTATTGCAGTAACGGGTATAGAATTTATACTGTCACTTCTTTTATGGTTGACTTTTGATGGTACAAATGCTGGTTTTCAGTTTCTACAAACTACTCCCATAATTGCTGATTTTGGTATAAACTACACTGTTGGAGTTGATGGTATATCACTATTTTTAGTAGTTCTGAGTACTTTTATGACGATGATTGCTTTGATAGGATTGACTATTAAAAAAGACATTAAAAATCTTATCATCTCTGTACTATTTTTAGAGATGACTATGGTTGGTGTATTTTTATCACTTGATGTGATACTGTTTTATATCTTTTGGGAACTCTCTTTGATACCAATGCTTTATATAATCGGTGCATGGGGTGCAGATAATAGAATATATGCAGCAGTAAAGTTTTTCCTATACACCTTTGCTGGTTCACTATTTATGCTTGTAGGTATTTTATACTTTGCATATCTAAACCAACAAGCGACTGGTCAATGGAGTTTTGCTATCGCTGATTGGCATGCCTTGAAGCTTCCATTTGAAGCACAGCTTTGGATATTTGGAGCATTTTTCTTAGGTTTCGCTATCAAGGTTCCGATGCTTCCATTCCATACTTGGCTTCCATATGCACATGGTCAAGCACCAACTATAGGTTCAGTGATACTTGCGGCGGTTCTTTTGAAAATGGGTACTTATGGTTTTATAAGGTTTTCACTTCCGATGGTTCCAGATGCTTCGGTTTACTTTATAATACCTGTGGCGATTATCTCGCTTATTATGATTGTTTATACAGCCATGATTGCTTATGCACAAGAAGATATGAAACAAGTTATCGCTTATAGTTCGGTTTCACATATGGGTGTAATTGTACTTGGTACATTTGCGATGAACTCTGAGGCTATCACGGGTTCAATCTTTTTGATGATTTCTCACGGTATCGTGTCGGGTGCTCTGTTTATGTTGGTTGGTGTTATTTATGATAGAAGACATACTAAGATGATGGGTGAATTTGGTGGTCTTGCAATGAGTATGCCTCGATATGCTACTATCTATGCAATCATGTTGATGGCTTCGGTTGGATTACCTTTGACTATCGGTTTTGTTGGTGAGTTTTTAGCACTAATGGGCTTTTTCAGAATATCTCCGATAATGACAGCAATCGCAGGAAGTACAATTATCTTGGGCGCAGTTTATATGCTTACACTCTATAAGAGATCATTTTTTGGACCTATCAAAAATGAGGAAAATAGAAATCTTCCTGATTTGACAAAACAAGAGTTATCAGCGTTGGTTCCGTTAGTTCTTTTAGTAGTGGCACTTGGTATCTACCCAAAACCACTTTTAGACCCGATAGACAACAGTGTAGAAAACATGCTTAAAAACATGCAAGAGAAATCAATAACACAAGATGCAAAAGATTTGCTAGCAAAAGCAACACGCATCGGGGAGGCTAAGTAATGTTAGATCCAATTTCAATAGACATAGCAGGATTAAATTTACCATCTTTGATTCCAATGGTAATCATCGTACTTGGTGCTTTGGCAATCCTTGTCATAGATTTGGTTAGAGATAATCTCTCTAAAAGTTTTTATGTGATGATAAGTGAGCTTTTTATCCTTTTAGCACTTGCTTCAGTTATAGGTTATAGTGGAGGAGAGAGAGGCTTTTTTGATGTGATGCTAATGGACGGTATATCTATACTTGGGCAAATCATCATCCTTGTAGCTTCTGCGCTATTTATACCACTTGCTCTTTCTTCAAGTAGGTTTCATGAGTACTCATTTCCTGAGTTCTTTGCACTTTTCTTATTTATGATCGCAGGCTTCCAGTTTATGGTTGCGAGTGATAACTTGATTATGATTTTTGTAGGACTTGAAACTGCTAGTTTGCCACTTTATGCACTAATCGCGATGCATAACAGAAGTAGATCATTTGAGGCGGCTATCAAGTACTTTACGATGGGTGCATTGGCAGCTGGTTTCTTTGTGTTTGGTTCATTGATACTTTATGCACTAACAGGAAGTGTTGAGATACATAAAATTGAAGAAGTTTTAATAGCTCGTAATTTTGAGCCTATCTGGAGTGTACTTCTTGGAGTTGTATTTATGATAGCAGCTCTTGGATTTAAACTCTCTATGGTTCCATTTCAAACATGGGTTCCTGATGTTTATGAGGGATCAAGTGCAGCATTGGCTGGTTATATGTCAATCGTTCCAAAAATAGCAGGTTTTGTTGTTGCTATGAGATTGTTTGAATTTTTAGTACACGCAGATGTGATTTGGGTTCAAAATATACTTTGGATTATA
>DQTU01000261.1 GCA_015662615.1 Campylobacterales bacterium
AGCGATATTGGCTTGATCAATCGAAATCACATCCTCTTTTTTTACAGCCTCTTTAGCCTTTACATAAAGATTCATAAGATCATCATAATCCTTTCCACCCATACCATACTTTCGTGATGCCTCATAAACCTTTCTAAAGACTCGATCGACATTTTGCATTGTAATCGAACCGATACCATCAAGATATTTTGCCAACGCATCACTACCATTTGCATACTGCCAATTCATTACAAACTGTGCCAATACTCCCAATGCATAAAACTCTCTGGCTTTAAGCTTTTTAAGCAACTCAACCTCTGCAAACTTTTGCTCTGCTATCTCTGAAAACCGCCCAACATCTTCCATCATAACCTCCATATCAATCAAGTTTTTTCCACCAAATGCCAATACACCAAGCGATTCAAGAAAGTTGATAAATCGTTGATGTTTTTCAAAGTTAGTATCATCTTTGAAATATCCTCCAAGCACTTTGGAGAACTCTCGTTTTTCACAATTTAGTCCATTAAACCCGAAAAGAATCTTCTTTGCTATCATCGATTCAAGTTTTAATGAGTGAGGAATACTCTCTTTACCAAAAATCAGTTTTGCCAAGAACAATGAATCATCAATATAGTCACGTATATAGACATCATCCTCTTTGTAATCTACTTTTTTGGTAAATCGACTATAGTTTGCAGACTCTATGGAGTAATCTTTCATCAAAGCTCTTGCCGTAGTAATTCTTGAAGGTGCTACATCTTCAATCATCTGGTAAAGATCGATAGCATTATTATTTTTATCTGCAAACAAAAAACTAAAGAGTACCTTTTGAGACATCTTTTCACCGTCAAGTGACTTTACAAGACGTTCAAGACGACGCTCCAATATATATTTCTCTTTAACTGTTTGATCAAAATCTTTTGCACTCTCTTCAAGCTTCTCAAAAAAGGCTCGCTTATTTTCTATAAAGAGTGTTGGTACTAAATAGTAAGAGTGTCCAAAGAGATAGAAACGGAAAATCTGCTCTTCAAAAACCTTTTGAAATCCCTGTTTTACCAAACAAGCAGCTTCTTTACTAAGAGGTAATAGACGATATTTTGTAACTTTGCGTAATGCAGTTGGAAGTTCATTTACACTACAAAAATTAAGACCTGCATCAAACCCAATAACTGCCTCACCATCGATATAACAGTTTGCTTTCAGTTCAATATCGCCCTTGCAAACATTTTGAATATAGTTATCAACTATAACTGGAAAATATTCGTTAAATGTTTTATCTTCATAAAGCAATCCTAAATAGATATTCTTCTCTCCAATATAAGGACTTATATTCTCCTCTAATTTTCTATAATCAATCTTCTCTTCAATCTCTTTGACTCTTTTTTTATTATCTTTATCAAGATATTTCCCCATATTTTTAAATGCTTTCTTCACACCATCAATCACCTTATCACTCAAAAAAAGAAAAGGGTATAAGTTGCCACCATTTGATGATGTCACACGAAGGAAAAAACGATGAACCATCACATCGCGGTCATAAACTATAGGTTGATAATCACTATTGGCTATATCAACTGTTACAATCTTCTCAATATTTTTGGAATGAATTTGATTGTAATTGTCATATACTTCATCTTTATAGGCTTTCCCTACTTCATAAAAAATCTTTACTAAATCAGCCATCACAAACCTCCAAAAGCCTTTGCCTCATCATTTTTCCCTTCCATAAAGTCTCGTTTTAAAATATCTATAATCTCTTTTTCACTTAAGGAAAACTCTTTATAGCTATTAAAAGTTTCTAAAAGGCGATAAAGATCTATATCTATCCATTGAACAATTTCAAAAATTTTTTGATGTATTAAATCTATGTCAAAGTCTAAAATAGGTTCATAATGAAAAATACGATTTCTTATTTTCCGAATTTCATCAATTTGTAAACCAACTTCATTTTTAACTTGATCTATACCACCACTATATTGTTTATTGGGAAATACTTCATTAAAAATTATTCGCCACATTTCTGTATATTTACGATGATTATCTAAAAAAAGTTTTGTCCAAAATCCAAAATTCAACTCTGCAATTAATTTACCATCATGTGTACTTTCACCTCTTTTTTCTAAATGATGTTTTGCACCACAAATCATTTTCCAACATTCACGAGAATGAAACTCTTTTCTTTTATAATAGTGTTGTCGTGAATCAACTTCATGAAGCATAGAAAAAAGGTAT
>DQTU01000314.1 GCA_015662615.1 Campylobacterales bacterium
GCATCTTCTCTAAACCCTTGTGCATATCCAGTTTCTGTCTCATGAACGATAACACTATGCACTTGTACCTCTTTTTCTCCATTTGACATCTGCGTCTGAGAAAGTAACTTATCTACCATTAAAAAAATAACACGACTAAACTGTTCAGCCGAGGGCGAAACGGGTAAACTTACCCAGCGAAGACTATGTTTTTTAATTGCTTTTATATACTCTTTATCATCTTGATCCCAAAGTGCAGTCGCATGGTCAAAAGAGTCGATCAACTCTTTTATCATAAGCTTTGTCAACCCAAAATCATAAACCATCTGCCCATGGTCAAGATAATTTGACTCAAACAGAACTTCTATTTTATAGGAGTGTCCATGGATGCTATATTTGCATCTTTGGCTTGTACATCCACGCACAACATGTGCATTTTCAAATTTAAAAAGTTTTCGTATTATCATCTTCCCTCCTCATTGTCCCAAAGTCGAATATGCATTCGATCTACATAATTATAACCTTTTTTTATACAAAAGTTGGCAACGGCTTTGTCATTTTCCGCTAACTCTTTAGCTGTACTTCCCATGGGCATGCAATAGATTTTGGTACTTTGGTAAGGTTTTGTAATTGCTTCTATCTCTTTTGTTTCTACATCTTTTTTACTCAAAACAAATTTAAAAAATGACTCTTTTGTATTTTTAACTATTGCATTTATCGCCTGGTGGTTAATGCGTTTTAACTTTGCTTCACCGCTATTTTCAAGTTTTACGCTCATGGCAAATGTAATATTTTTGTAATTTGGATACTTTTCAAAATCAATCTCAATAGTTGCATTTGTCTCAAATGTAATTCGATGCTCTTGAAAATGAGAGAGTGCCTCTAAAAGTATAGGGTTTTGATAATGGAGAAGCGGCTCTCCCCCTGTAAAAACAATATCAGGTTTAAACTCTAGCTCTTTTATATATTCATTAATAGTTGGGATAAGGTTATCAACCTTTTCCCATGTATCTCCAAAATGCTCTTGATTAACAGCTTTTATAGAATCACATCCAACAAGCCCACCAAGCTTGACTCCAAAACCAGCACAACCAAGATTGCATCCACCAAGTCTTATAAAAACTGATGGAGAACCTACAAATTTCCCCTCACCTTGAAAAGAGTAAAAAGATTCAACTAATGGAATCATCCACCCGTCTCATAAAATGCCCTACTAGAAGTTTCACTATCTTCGTCATTCCAACGATTCTCTTTTGGCTTATCTTTTAAAACGGTTTTCAAGATTTCTACTGCTTTTGGAACATCTCCACTCTGTACTGCATCTTTGATACTCATCGCTTCATCAAAGTATAAACATGGGATGAGATTCCCCTCAGCAGTTAATCGGATACGGTTACAATCTTCACAAAAATCATGCTTATGAGGATCGATCAAACCAAACTTATACCCATCATCCGTAAGATAAGAAAATGACGGACTCTCCCCCTCTCGTCCTATCTTTGAAATGGTATATTTCTCTTTTACTTTCTCTAATATCTCTTTGCCCAAAAGCCCTTTAAGATCATCTGCCGCTAAAGCATTTTCCATATACTCGATAAATCTAACTTCGATATTTCGCTCTTTACAAAAATCTAAAATATCTACAATTTCATTATCATTTATCCCTTTCAAAGGAACCATGTTTATCTTAACTTTTAGCCCTACTTCCAACGCTTTTTCAATACCTTTTAAAACATCTTTTAAAACATCTTTTTGAGCAATTTGCTGAGCTACTTCGGGCTTAAGTGAGTCTAGTGAGATATTGAGTCTTTTTAACCCTGCATCTTTGAGTTTCTGAGCCGTCTGAGGTAGAAGATAACCATTTGTGGTAAGTGCCAGATCAATATCGCTTTTATAGTCACTTATCATCTTGATAAATCCATCAAGATCTGTTCTTAAAAGCGGTTCACCACCAGTAATTCTTATCTTGTTTATCCCCTCATCAATTGAAGCTTTTATAAACAGAAAAAGTTCTTCAAATGAGAGTAAATTCTCTCTTGGAGCCCATGAAAAAGGCTTGTCTGGCATACAGTACCGACACCTAAAATTGCACCTTTCAGTCACTGAGACCCTAAGGTAGTTTACACTTCTACCATGTCCATCTATTAACATTTATATTCCCCATCCCTAAAATAATATAACTTTCGTCCGATATTATAGCAAAGAAATATAATTCAAGGAGATTTTTGTGAGTGCACCAATACCGAACAATCATGAAAGAGCTATGAACGAGGAAGATTTTATCGTTTCCAAAACAGATACGAGAGGAAAACTTACCTACTGTAATGAGATTTTTATGGACATGGCTATGATGAGCGAGAAAGAACTTTTAGGAAAACCTCATAGCATTATAAGACATCCTAATATGCCAAAGGCAGTTTTCAAATTGCTTTGGGATAGAATTCAAAACAAAGAAGAGGTATTTGCTTATGTTAAAAACCTATCAGCTGACGGTGGCTTTTATTGGGTATTTGCCAATGTAACACCTTCTTATGATAGTAGTGGAAAAATTATCGGATATTACTCAGTCAGAAGAAAACCAAGCCAAAAAGCATTAGAAGCTATAAAACCACTATATACTGAAATGTTAAGAGTAGAGAAAAGTAACGGCGTTAATGCTTCTATGGAGTATTTAACAAATGTATTAAAAGAAGAAGGGGTCTCTTATGATGAGTTTATTACAAAAATCCAAAACTAAATCAGCTTTAGCTTCTCAAATAGAATCTGTAACATTTGATGCTTCACAAGGGAAACTAGAATCTAGAATCACAGGCATAGACCCTAAAGACCCATTGGCAAAATCCGCTTGGAATATCAATAATATGCTCGACCAAGTGGAAGCACTTATGAGAGAGTCTGCAACATCTATAAAGCAAGCCTCCTTGGGAAATGCCCATAGAAACCTCTATTGTGCAGGGCTTAAAGGTAGCTTTAAGGCAAATTGTAGACATATAGCAAAAGGTGTACGAGGGATTACTGAAGCTACTGAAAGTAAGGTCGAAGCAGAGTTAAGAGGAAGATTTGCTGATATTGGCGGTGGCATACAGCAAGGC
>DQTU01000243.1 GCA_015662615.1 Campylobacterales bacterium
GTGAAATGAGAATTTCACTCACTTCACATACTCAACAAGCATATTAAAAAATCTATCCAAAGTTAAACCACCCTGATCGTTGTATCTTATCTGGTTGAATTTTCTGCTCGCAGACCCAGATTCTACATATAACTCTCTTAGATCAGTTACTCCTACAGCTTCTTTTAAAACTCTTAGTGCATCATTTTTTGAAATAGTGCCTTTAAAAGCATATTTACTCTCTTTTGGATTTTGTACATTTGTTGGGATGACAGTTATTGTTACTTCATCAAAATCAGTATGCAAAAATGTTTGATATACCGCATCTATGAAGTATCTTTTTGCCTCTTCTAAGATATATTTATCAAAGTCATTTGGGAAATATTTTGTATATAAAATTATCTCATTTGGTTTCACAGAGTCTATATCATAATTGCCTCCCCACTCTCGCATCACATCAGCCACATTGTCAAATCTTTTCACTTCTAATTGTGGTTTCTCTTTTGAAGGTTCTAATCTCATGTTGCACCATCCAAGCACCATTGAAAACTCAAGATTTGGATCTTTTGTTCTTGAGAAATCATTCATACATTTTTCATAATCATCCATCAATGCAATGTTCCAGTTTTTCACCTTTAAAGCTTTTTGAATGATTTCTGATTTTTCATATGAATTTGCATAATCTGAAAGTGTTTTAATCTTCTCTTGCGGTTCGACAATCAACCCACCAACAACAATAACAGTCAAAACAACCCCAAAAATCTTCCACTTTTTCATCATCAACTCCAAAGTTTTTCAAATTTTACCGAATTTTCGCTTGATTAACTTAACACCACTTTGCAAAAATCTACAAAAAATTTAAAGAGATGGCAAAAATGAACGAAGAGTTGGTAAACAAAACAGTAGATATATATCTACAGCAAGGCGTCTTGGGTGCAAGTGTCGTTGTCCTTTTGGTAGCAGTAGTTGTACTACTATCTTTCATCCTGAAAGACAAAAAACATCAAAAGCAACTCGCAGATGCGATCTCTAAAACAGCCGTAAATCAAGAAAAGTTTGTGATCATGTACCAAGAATCGCAAAAACAGCATAAAGAGATAGTCAATATTCTGAATGAAACCTTAGAGATCGAGAGAAGAAACACTAAAGAGTGTTACATAAATGTAGCTAATAAGCTAGACACTTTGAACCATAAACACGACCATCTATTAAGTGTGATTCGAAAATGATTCAATACGGAAAAATAGAAGATTTCAAATACGAAAGTTTGGGTTCTGGCAAAAAGCTGCTTGTAAAAGTAAGCGTAGATGACAGAGTAACAAATTGGCTACCTGTAAAAACCAACGCATCTTCTTTTCTAATAGAACATACTCCAGTTCGCATAGGCGATCAAGTCATAGTCTTTAATCCTTTCGGAAACAACGAAGATGGTTTTGTAGATAGAAACATTAATTATAAAGATATACCACTGCCAAACAACATCCATGAAAATCTATATTACAAAGAGTTTGAAGACGGCACTATCTATCAACACGATGTAAAAGAGAAACACATTAATCTAACTACACCTTGCGATGTGTTCATAGAAAGCAAACAA
>DQTU01000218.1 GCA_015662615.1 Campylobacterales bacterium
ACGGGTTTAAACCCGTATCCGCTTTTTAAAGCGTTATACTAACCCTCCATCTTTAGATGGTGTGTTGTTCCAGTTAGTTCCGAAGGATGGATCGCCTGAATTTGAACCCCTTAGTGTTGCTGCAACGATATATAAAATTTATGGGATCGAAAATCCTGAAGTTTTAACTGGTGGATATGGGGAAATTGGTAATGGGTTGTTTAAATAGTTTAATTAACCCATTCTTAAATCAATTTCGTATATCTAAAAGAGTAAATTAAGTTTAACTTTAGTACAATTTACCTAATTTTTTTCAGGAAAGTCGTAGTTATGTCAAAAAGATTTAAACTTATAGAAGAGTTCTTAATTAATTTCTTAAAAGAAGAAACATTTAAGACAGGTCTTAGTGGGGCTGTTGTTGGTCTTAGTGGTGGTATAGACTCTGCTGTTGTGGCTGTCTTAGCAAAGAAAGCTTTTAATGATAGATTACTTTGTGTCATGATGCCTTCACACTACTCAAGCAGTAGTAGTATAGATGATGCTAAGGAGTTAGCTGAAAAATTTGGTTTAAAGTATGAGATTGCTTCTATTTCAGAACTTTTACGTGCCTATAGTGAAAACCAAAATTCTACAAATCTTAGAATTGGTAATTTTTCTGCTCGTATGCGTATGTCAATTTTATTTGATATATCCGCACGGGAGAGAGCATTGGTTTTAGGCACTAGCAATAAAAGTGAACTTTTACTTGGATATGGCACACTTTTTGGAGATTTGGCTTCCGCGATAAATCCGATTGGTGATCTTTATAAGAGTGAGATTTTTGAGTTTGCAGAGTATCTTGGTGTAAATGATGCAATCATCAATAAACCTCCATCTGCTGATCTTTGGGAAGGTCAGAGTGATGAAGAGGATTTAGGATATACGTATGCCCAGTTAGATAGAGCTTTAAAAGCGTATGTTGAAAATAGATTAAGTCGAGATGAAATGATTGAACATGGATTTGAAGACGAGCTTGTTGATTTGATAATAAACAGAATTTATCAAAATCAATTTAAGAGAAAACCACCGATTATTGCGAAATTAACATCGCGTACGATTGGACATGATTTTTTATACCCAAGAGATATAAAGTTATAAATTCTCGGCAACGCCGTAGCTTTAGCGATAGGAATTTGGCTTAGACTTGTTCAAGTCAAAGGAGAAATTAAATAACAAATAGGAGAGATGAATGAGAGAAATTCCGTTTTACGTACCGTCAATTGACAAAGAGGAGAAAGCACTTATCAATGAAGTGTTAATGTTTAAAGGTGCTTCAAAGATAGAAGAGTTAGAAGATTTAGTTACTGAATATATAGGATGCAAGTATGCAGTTTCTACTTCTAGCTGGGGAGCTGCAATGCATCTTAGTATGTTTGCCTTGGAGTTAAAAAGGGGTGATAAGATACTTTGTTCGGTTAATGTATTTCCTGCTGTAGCAGAGTCAGTAAGACATTTTGATGCAGAACCTATTTTTGTTGATATTGATAGTGAAGATTTTAACATTTCTTCTACAAAATTAAAAGAAGCACTTGTAAAACATATGCATAAAAAACTAAAAGCAGTTATCGTCTCCCATGTTGGGGGTCAACCCTCAGATATGGATGAAATTTATAAAATTGCAAAAGAGAATAATATCGTAGTTATTGAAGATGCTTCTATGGCATTAGGTGCTACTTATGAAGGGCAAAAGATAGGAAGTACAGGTGCTGATATCACAACTTTTGGATTTGGTACGAAGATGAAAAATGCAATTGGAAGTGTTGGCATTATCGCTACAAACAGTGAAAAGATTTATAAGCGTGCAAAATTGATTCGCCACCATGCGATAGAAGCTGATGAGTGGGATAAGAATGGTCACCTTGGTTATGTTTATGATGTTGTAGATATTGGTATCAAATATGATACAAGTGAGTTAGATGCTGCATATGCGATTGCGCAACTTCAAAAGGCTGATGAACATATAAAAAGAAGACAAGCTATTGCAAAAGTATATGATAGAGAGTTGAGCAGTATTAAACATGTTAGTATTCCTAAAAAAGTAAGAGATCATATCTATGGACTTTATATCATTAAAATTGATAAAAACAGAGATGATTTTGCAAGAGCACTTAAAGAAAAAGGTATTGAGACAGGACTCCACTATGTTCCTTTACACCTTTTGACTTATTATAAGCAAAAATATTCACTTCGTGTAAATGATTTTCCAGTAGCTTTGACAAATTATCAACAAATTCTTTCTCTTCCAAACTATGTTGGTATGAGTGATGATGATGTTAACTATGTATGCAAAATGATTAAAGAGATTTCGGCTAACCGAGCGTGAGAGAACAACTCTACTTTTGGGTAGAGAGGTATCTCTTTATCCCAAATACCCTTCAAAAGATACTCTCTTATCTTTTGCTACCCATAACCTTACTATATTGTTTCATTGTATTTTTTAAAAGATTATTTGCCATGCCAAAAGGATATGGTATACCAGTTATTAGTATTGGAAATTTGATTGTTGGAGGTAGTGGAAAAACTCCTTTTACCATCGCATTAGCAAGCAGACTTGATAATGTGGCGATAGTTTTAAGGGGTTATAAAAGAGAAGGAAAAGGCATATCTGTTGTTAGCCAATATGGTGTTATTACCAGTACAGTTTCAAAAAGTGGTGATGAAGCGATGCTGATGGCAAAGATGCTTCCCAAAGCGACTGTAATTGTCAGTATTGATAGAGTGGAGGGAATTTTAAAAGCAAAATCTCTTGGTGCTAAAGTGGTAATACTTGATGATGGTTTTTCAAAAGCTAGTATTAAAAAGTTGGATATTTTACTAAAGCCTTCTCGGCCCATGCCCAATACCTTTTGTCTTCCAAGTGGTCCCTATAGAGAATCTGTAAGACTTTATAAAAAAGCAGATCTAATTGCCATAGAAGATAGGGATTTTCGCAGAGAGGTAGAGATTAAAAATCCAACTGACCGTATGGTTTTAGTTACTGCCATTTCAAAACCACAAAGACTTGATAAGTATTTACCGAGTTTTATAGAAAAAGTCTATTATCCAGATCATTATACTTATAGTGGAAACGAGCTTGAAGCAATTTTAAGAAAATATAGTGCAGATTCGATTTTAACGACTCAAAAAGATGCTGTTAAGATGGACGATTTTCGTATAGATCTATCGATTTTAGAGTTAAATATGACATTAGAGCCATATATTTATGAAAAAGTAAACAAATATATAAAAGATTTCGCTAAAATCTCTTAAATTTTTATATAATTAGGTTCTCAATATGCAAGAAAAAATTCAAGTAGTTAAAACACTTATCGATGCTTTCCCATTTATTAAAATGTTTCGTGATCAAATAGTGGTGATTAAATATGGTGGCGCAGCGCGGGTTGACCCCATTTTAAAAGAGAATTTTGCTAAAGATATTACGCTGATGTATCTTGTGGGAATTAAACCAGTTATTGTACATGGTGGTGGTAAAAAGATCAATGACATGCTTGAAAAGCTTGGTATAGAGACAGAGTTTAAAGATGGTCAAAGGGTAACAAGCCGTGAAAACATGGAAATTGTTGAGATGGTTTTAAGTGGTTCAATCAATAAAGAGATTACTTCTATGTTAAATCATCATGGGGCTAAAGCTATTGGTATCAGTGGTAAAGATGCAAATTTCATAAAAGCGAGAGCTAAAGATAGAGAGAAGTTTGGATATACGGGTAATATTACAGAAGTTGATGAAAAAGTACTTCTGAATTTGATTGATGAAAAATTTATACCTGTTATTGCACCAATTGCTACGGGTGAAAATGTTGGAGATTTAGGATTTAATATCAATGCTGATTTAGTGGCTAGTAAAATAGCTGTTGCTTTAAAAGCCAAAAAAGTAATATTTATGACAGATACGACTGGTGTTTTAGATAAAGATATGAGCCTTATCTCAACACTATATAGAAGAGAGATTGATATATTGATAGCAGATGGAACGATACAAGGCGGCATGATTCCAAAAGTAGGTGCATGTTTGGAGTGTATAAATGGTGGCGTTGAAAAAGCACATATTATTGATGGAAGAGTGGAGCACTCTATGTTGTTAGAGCTTTTTACAAGTGATGGTATTGGAACAGTGGTCAAAAGAAAGGACGAAAAGTGAAATTTATAGAGACAAGAGGAAATGAAGCAGGATTTGATAAAGAGGTTGCATTTTCATATGCTCTTTTAAATCCAAGTGCAAGTTTTGGTGGACTTTATGTTCCTAAAAAAGTTCCACATCTAGATAATGATTTTATTATTTCTAATCATGATCTATCCTATAAAGAGCTTGCAGAAAAGATCTTAAAAATATTTGAAATTGATATAGATGATGGTGTTTTAAAAGAGGCACTTTCATTATATGATGGATTTGATAATCCTAGCGATACCACGCCTGTTGTGAAAATAGAAGAGGGACTTTTTGTAAATGAACTTTACCACGGACCAACTCGTGCATTTAAAGATATGGCACTTCAACCTTTTGGACATATCTTGTCAGATTTGGCAAGAAAAGGTGAAAAAAAGTATCTTATTTTAGCAGCGACTAGTGGAGATACAGGACCTGCAACTTTAGATACATTTGCAAATAAGGAAAATATCCAAGTAGTTTGTCTTTATCCCGATGGGGGGACAAGTGATGTTCAAAGACTTCAAATGGTTACCCAAGAGGGTAAAAATCTAAAAGTTATCGGGATACATGGAAATTTTGATGATGCACAAAGTACGTTGAAATCACTGCTTGCATCATCTACTTTCAAAGCAGAACTTCAAAAAAACCATATCTCACTTTCAGCAGCAAATTCAGTAAATTTTGGACGGATTATCCTTCAAATTGTTTACCATATCAAAAGCTATTTTTCTCTTTTAAATCAAGGAGAAATCAAAGAGGGCGAGAAGATTTATATCACTGTTCCTAGTGGAAACTTTGGAAACGCTCTTGGTGCATATTATGCTAAAAAGATGGGACTTCCAATTGAGAAAATTTTAATCGCTTCAAATGCAAATAATGTACTTACGGATTTGATTTTAAAAGGTAAATATGATATTCGAGAGAGAGAATTGATTTTGACAAACTCTCCTGCTATGGATATCTTAAAATCATCAAATGTAGAAAGAGTACTTTTTGATAAATTTGGAGCTGAACGAACTAGAGAACTTATGCGTAATTTGAATGATAAAAACCATTATGAGTTGACAAAAGAGGAGCATGGTTTACTTCAAGAAGATTTTGATGCGGTATATTGTGATGATGCTTATGGTCAAAAGATTATTAAAAAGTATGCAGATAATGGTTATGTTATGGACCCCCACACGGCAACATGTTTCAAAGCAGATGAAAAACTAAAAACTAAAGATCTTAAAAATGTTATCTGTTCAACTGCAGAATGGACAAAATTTGCACCAACGATGTTAAATGCAATCAATCAAGATGATAAAAAATATAGTGATTTGGAAGCGTTAGAATCCATTTCAAAAGCGTTAAATATTGAGATTACACCTTCTGTATCAGGGTTGTTTGGTAAAAAAGTTCTCCATAATAAAATTGTAGCAAAAGAGAGTATCGAAGCAGAGATACTTAAATTTATCAACTCCTAGATGCCTTTATCTAAATTAAATGAAGAGCAGTATACAGCTGCTACGGCGACCTATGGAAATAATCTCATCATTGCTTCCGCAGGTACGGGGAAAACATCAACAATTGTGGCTCGTATTGGGTATCTTTTAAACAAAGGGGTTAATCCTGAAGATTTACTTCTTTTAACTTTTACCAATAAAGCATCAGCTGAGATGATTGAGCGAATAGCACGTAATTTTGATGAAAAAGTGGCAAAAAAGATACAGTCTGGAACTTTTCATGCGGTGAGTTATCGCCTTTTAAAAGAGAGTGGCATAAAGATTGTTTTAAAACAGCCCAAAGAGCTTAAAATGGTGCTTAAAAGTATCACAGAGAAGCGAAATTTTTCTTATATTGAAGCGGATACTACAGCTTATTCAGCTGGGTATTTGTACGATTTACACTCTTTATATCAAAACATGGTTTCCGATCTATCATTTGGTAAATGGGTTACAGAACAAAACGCAGATCATGAGCCTTTTGAAGAGATTTATGATGATATATATGCCGAATTTAAAGAGCTTAAAGAACGGTTTGGATATGTGGATTTTAACGATCTTTTGATAAATTTTCGAACCTACCTTTCAGAGAATGATGTGAAGTTTCAGGAGATCTTGGTTGATGAGTACCAAGATACAAATCAACTTCAAGGTTCACTTATCAATGGTTTTAAGAGAGAATCACTCTTTTGTGTTGGGGATTATGATCAAAGTATTTATGGTTTTAATGGTGCGGATATCACGATTATTGGTTCATTTGCTGATAGGTTTGAGAATGCACAAGTTTTTTCATTAAATAAAAATTACCGCTCAAGTGAGCCTATACTTTCTTTGGCAAATAGAGTAATCAAACAAAATCCAAGGATTTATCCAAAAAAATTGGAAGTGACACGAAAAGGAAATTTTGAACCTCCTAAATTGATGATTTTTGAAGAGTTATTTGAACAATATACGGCGATCGCTCTTAAAATAAAAGATACCAAAACACCCTATGAAGATATCGCAGTAATTTTTCGTAATAACTCTAGTGCAGATGGTATAGAAGCACATTTGAGAGAACTTGGTATTGCCTGTAAGCGAAAAGGTGGAACAAGCTTTTTTGAT
>DQTU01000127.1 GCA_015662615.1 Campylobacterales bacterium
AAAATTCGGTTAAGATTGTAGCATAAGCTGAGAAATTTTGAAGGGAATTAGATTTTTTTTTGAGTTGTCTTGACTTTTGGGGTAGTATAATATAAACGGTTTATGTTTGAGAGTTTGGATAATAGTGAGCGACTTATAGGCATACTAGGTGCTAGAGGTGCAGGAAAAACTACATTGCTTTTACAGTATCTAAAAGAGAGAACCGATAAAAAGAAAAAGCTCTACATCATAGCGGATCATCCGATTGTTGTACAGCAGGGTCTGTTTGCCATAGCAGATGCTTTTCAGAAAAGTGGCGGTGTGGTACTGGTAATAGACGAGATTCATAAAATCAAAAATTTTGAAACAGACCTCAAACTTATCTATGACAGTTTTTTTAATATTAAATACTTTTTACAGGATCCAATGCTGTAGCGATAGACAATGCCAAAGCAGATCTCAGCAGAAGAGCAGTGATACACAGACTTCCTATACTATCCTTTAGAGAGTTTTTAGAGTTTGAAACGGATACAAAATTTGAGAGTTATTCACTCGATACCATTATCAAAGAGCATACTGAGCTTGCCATAGATATTGTCTCTTTGGTTAAACCTCTTGCCTATCTCCCAGATTATCTAAACTCAGGTGTATATCCATTTTATTTTGAAAATAAAAACAGTTATTTACAAAAGCTTTTAGCTTCGTCTATGCAGGTGCTTGATACTGATTTACCTACCATCTACAGTATAGACCACGACGAGATACCGGCTCTTAAAAAAATGATGACAATGCTTTGTCAAAGTGAGCCATACGATATCAATATTTCTAAACTATGTGGGGCAGTAGAGCTCAATCAAAGAACACTTTATAAATATTTAGGAATACTCCAATCAGCAGGGCTTATTCGAATTCTTGGAGCAAAGTCAAGTGGAGTGAGCATCATATCTAAACCTGAAAAACTCTATCTTGATAACAGCAATCTATTTTCAATCTTTTGCAATACACCTAAAGTTGGAACCATCAGAGAAACTTTTTTTGCTTCCATGCTCTCATATCATCATACACTCAACTATCCAAAACAAGGAGACTTTATCATAGATGAACACTATACTTTTGAGATAGGTGGAAAAACAAAAGATAACAAACAAATCAAAGGACTATAAAATTCCTATATTGTATCTGATGATATCGAGATTGGAGCTGGAGATAAAATACCTCTTTGGTTGTTTGGTTTTCTATATTGAAAGTTTAGTTATTTAATCTTATCACTTTTTGAAGGTTCAATATCTGGAGCATTGTTCAATATACCCAAAGCATGTTTTTTTGAACCTTTGTCTGCTCTTTTTTGAAGATACTCGACTGTTTTGAGAGATGATATCTTCTCAGCAAGTGCATTTACAATAAACTGATTGATAGAAACATCGCCTTTTAAATTTTCTATATCTTCTCTATAGTACTCAGGTATTCTCAAAGCATAATTCATGATAATTCTCCTAATTGTTTTAAAAATTCTTGCGGTGTTAAGATTTTGATACCAAAGTGCTTGGTAACATTTTTAAAATCTTTTATATTTCCAGTTACGATAACATCTGCCCCTGCATTGAAAGCGACCTCTAAAACCATGTCATCTTTTTGGTCTTTTAAAAATGGTCTCCACAAAAAATTTATCTTTTGATAAAATGAGATAAGACAAATATCATCAATAAAACTTTCTATATCTTCTCTTGATAGATTAGCAAACTTTTTCATATTTTTATCTCTAGTTAAAATATCTTCAAATTCTGTTACTAAAGTATTTGAAATGACATTATAGTTTTTCTTTTGAGAAAAAAGCCAAATAAGCAATCTATTTGATGCTCCATTTTGTGAGAAAAGAGCGGATAAGATGACATTTGCGTCTATAACTATTTTCATAGTGATATCATATATGATATGATGTTAATAAAATCTTAATCTTATAAGCATCACTAAAAACTAACCTAACCATGTAGAAACCGAAATTTTATAATAATCCCAAAAAATCAAACAACTTACATGACAGCTTTGTGTCTGTTTTTAATCTTTATTTGTAAAAAGTCCCACTATCAATCTCGGTAACCATAAAAGCAGATACGCTAAAAAACCAAAAACTAACGGATGAATAATACCAGGAACTCCAAAAGCTCCACCATGTGGTAATCCCATAAGATGTTCAATTGGATGGTCAAGCCACTGCTGATTATGCCATGCTAATGCCACTACTAAAATAACCATTAAATAGATTGATAATTCTCTCTTCATGTGTATTGAAATCTCCGATTTGAAATTGAATTGTTTAAAGCCTATCAAGAATAGGCTTTAAACTAAGTAAACTCTAGTGAGCTTCCTCTTCATCTAAGTTAAACATTTTAGTTCCAGCCCAATAAAGAGCCATGCATATACCAAGTCCGCCAAGGCTTATCATAACCTCAGTTGCACTAGGAGCATAATGTATCCACTCTGGAGCGAGTTGATACTCTGATTTTTTCATCATTTGTAATGGTTTTAGTTGTGTATCGTGAACAAGATTGTATCTCATAAACATGATTCCTACCATACCACTTAATGAAACCCAAAATAGAAGAACAGGAGACTTGCCCATATCTTTTAAAATTACTAGTAATGGAATAGCCATAGCAAGAATTACCTCTGCCCAGAAAGTCCATGATCCCAAGATATGAACAGCAACTTCAGCACGGTTTGGCATACCACCGTAAATATCAGTTAACATCTTCCATGTTACAAAGAAAATCAAGATTGAAATCAACAGTGCTTGAATCTTAGCAAGACCAGTTAACATTGTTTTTACTTTCTCCGGAAACTCTAATCTATATCTAAGACCCATAATGATAAAGGCTATAAATACACCTGTAATAAATGCCGTCAAAATAAAGTAAGTCGGATAAAATACACCATTCGAAATTGGTCTAGCATTTAGAAAACCGAACACAGAGCCTAGATTTGAATGCGCTGCAAGCCCCACTAAAAGACCAGTCAAACCAAATATTCTAGCCATCTTCATATCATGTTTTAATAGAAATATAAACTCTATAATCATAAATGTAAGATAAATTCCATAAAGCGTACCCATCCACCAAATAGCAGATGTTAGACCAGGACTTACTATATTGTAAATCAACATAGTAACTGGATGTCCAATCTCAAATGCAATAACAACAAATCCAGCCAATATAGTTACAATCGAGCCAAAAATAGCTCTTTTTGATATAAGCTCATAATCTTTAAATTTAAAAACATCACCTAAAGAGCCAACGATACAAAGTCCAGTTGAACTAACAACAAAGAAAATATATACAGCGATCAAAAGCCCCCATGGATGTTCTCTAGTTACATTGTAAGCATGGTGTCCATGCACCAAATATATCGATACACCGATAACAAACATCACCAAAAATGCTATTGTAGCAACAGCTATCAACATATTTCTTGGAGTTTTTTCAAAACTCATTAAATCTTTCATTCCTATTTTTTTATAAGGAATGGTCGATACAAATTCTTTACCTTTTTCAATAATACTCACATCAACCTCCTTATGTCAGATAGAATAGTTTTGGTTTAGTACCAAGATTTGCTTTAAGAGAAAAATGTTCTCTAATTCTAAGCAACTCACTAATTTCACTCTCTGGGTCATCTAAATCACCAAAGGTTCTTACTTTTGTTGGACAAGTATTTTGACAGGCTGTGGTAACTTCGCCACGAGCAAGTCTAGTATCTGTACAAAAAGTACACTTATCAACCGTCATAGTTCTATCATCAACATATCTAGCATCATAAGGACAGGCATTCATGCAATATGAACACAATATACACTTATCAGGGTCAACTCTAACTTGTCCCTCTTTACACGCAACCTCACATGCTTTACAGTTGATGCAATTTTTATAATCTAATGCCATTCCATATCTTGCCATGATTACACCTTCCTAATTTCTACATTTGTTTCGTGCATCGCTGCAGCACCGTAAACCGGCTCGGTAATATCTTCGATAATAGTGTTATCGTCTGCACCATTTTTATATGCCCAAGTAAGAGCTTCACTCTCTTGCCCAAAACCGTGGATAAAGAAAGTTTGATTTGGTGCAATTTTTTCAGTTGGATAAGCTTTAATCTGTACTTTTCCAATACTACTTGATACTTCTACAACATCACCAAATGCTATACCCATATCTTTTGCTACTCTTCTGTTAATCCAGATATAATTTTCAGGCATCAAATCTCTCAATGCCATATTATTGCCTGTTCCACTTTGAGTAAATTGAGCGTGACGACCAGTAAGGAGTCTAAATTTACCTTCAGGAACCTCAAACTTATAACTATCTTTCCACACAGGCATAGGATCTATACCTTTTTTAGCAAGACTTGCTAAATTGCACTCTACTTTTCCAGAATTTGTTTTAGGTTTACCATCTGCTACTGAATAGTATTTTTTATTTTCAGGATAATATTGAAACTTATTAAGAGCCAGTTGTTTATAGTATTTGTCCATATTAGGATAAAATACACCATGCTCTTTTAGTGTTTCTGCCGCACCTGGATAATCGTGAACAGCATGTTCATTAAGCTCTTCTTGGTCATGTTTGAAAGGAGATGAAATATCAAATTCTGCGTATACTTCTGCTTCACTTGCATCTGCAATCTCTTCTTGTACTGCTTTATCATATACATATTTTAACAGATAATGGATTGGAGTTTACAGACAAATTCTCATGTGGCAAAGGCTTTGTAAGTGGCAATCACAAGTTTGATGTATAATGTAAAGCT
>DQTU01000176.1 GCA_015662615.1 Campylobacterales bacterium
ACCCCATCTTTGATAGGTACAAATAGGCACTCTTCTAATCTTTCAACTTTTATCTTCATACCATTTTTGATAAACCTTGTGATAACTTGTTTGCCATTTTCATCAATGGGTGCTACAAGTATTCCGCTATCTTTGAGTTGGTCAAAAAGATGAACAGGAGGTTCTGGTGCTGAAGCTGAAAACAAAATCCTATCATAGGGAGCATAGCTTTTCCAGCCACGGTTTCCATCGTCAAATCTTGTATGTATATTTGTAATATTTAAGGTTTTAAAACACTCTTTTGCTTCATTTAAAAGGGGTTCAATTCTCTCAATTGTAAAAACTCGACGGAACATTTTACTTAAAACTGCCGCTTGATAACCGCTGCCACATCCTATCTCTAAAACGCTATCAGCTCCTTTTGCATTAAGAGCTTCACTCATTTTTGCAACAGTCATAGGAGAGCTTATCCATTGATTTGCAGATAGTGGAAGGGCATCTAGTTTGTAAGCATGATGTTTAAAACCTCGTGGAACAAAGATTTCTCTTTGGGTTTTTGAAATGGCATCTAGTACATTTTGAGAGAGTGGAAATATTTTGTTAATCTCAAGGGCAAGTTGTTCACATTTATGGAGATGTAAACTATTGTTTTGTATATGTTTTTGTATCATGAAATCCCTATATCCATATATCTTCTCATTTTCTTTATATCTTTGAGGTCTGCTGTAAGTGTGATATATTCACTATTATCATCTCTAAACTCTTCCCCAAAAGGAGTAATGATTCCAGAACTAGAAGCCATGTCTTCATTTGAGCTATCACTCGCAATTACAAAAGCTTGATTGATGATAGCCATAGACTTTGTTATCGCTTCAAATTGTTCTTTTCTTAGCTTTCCCCAAAGTGCTGGTATCAAGATGATATCAGCCCCTTGGAGTCGTTCCCAGAATTTTACAAATCTTATCTCAAAGCAGATTAAAATCGCATATTTCAAGCCATTTATTTCAATTATTTTAATATTTTCTTCATCTCCTGAGTGAAAATATTTATCCTCATCTCCAAACTTAAAGAGTTTCATTTTTGGTTGCGTGTGCATCACTTTACCATCGTATAATATTTTTGCACTATTATAAAATTTACCCTCTATTTTTTCAGTTAGGGTAAAAGCGATAACTCTATCTTTTGAGAGCTCCAATAGTTTTTCAAGTGCCATTTTACCAAACTCAGCTGACTCTTCCATCTTGTCAAAACTAAAGTTAGTCAAACAAAGTTCTGGTGCGACGACAACACTTCCTCTCGGAGTTTTTTTGATATGGTCTATGAGCTTTTGTAAATTCTCTTCATATTTGTCTTCAAAAAAAGGAAATTGAAGTGCTATCAATTCCTTTTTAGAAGTCATCAAAGTTTAAACTTCCTTTTGAGTAATTTGTAACAGTTCCTTCAAAAAAGTTTGTTTTTTGGTCATTAAAACTTGAAAAATTATCAACCCATTTGATAGGATGTTCTCTGTTATAGCGTTTTTCTAATCCAACAGCTGTAAGTCTTTTATCTGCTAGGTATTTGATATAGTCTTCGATAATTCCATTGGTAAGACCCAAAATCTGACCTTCTGTGATATGTTGTCCCCAAGCAATTTCAAGTTCAACTGCTTTGTCAAACATCTGATAAACTTCTTCGATAAGCTGTGGTGTAAAAAGTTCAGGTCGCTCTTTTCTTGTGGCGTTTATCATGTTTTGAAAAATTAAAAGGTGTGTTACCTCATCTCTTTGGATAAAACGAATCATTTGAGCTGAACCTAACATCTTTCCACTTCTTGCCAAAGTATAAAAGAAAGTAAAACCGCTGTAAAAGTAAATACCCTCTAAAATTTGGTTCGCAAACATCGCTTTGACTATATCTTGTTCTGTTGGATTTCCTGCAATATTTTCATAAACTTTTGCGATATTGTCATTTTTATTTTTAAGCATTGGATCTTGTCTCCACATGTCATAGATCTCATCGGAGTTTTGTGAGATACTATCTACCATGACGGCATAACTTTGTGAATGAAGCGCTTCCTCAAATGCCTGTCGAACAAGGATAAGGTTTATTTCGGGCGATGTGATATAAGGATTTACATTATCAATCAAGTTATTTGTCTGTAGAGAATCCATGAAAATTAGTTGTGAAAGTGCTTTATCATAGGCTCGTTTTTCAGCGTCTGTGAGTTGTTTATAATCTCTTACATCAGTTGTCATGTCAACTTCTTTTGGAAACCATGTGTTGTTAAGCATCAAATCCCAAAGATTGTAAGCCCATTGGTATTTTATGTTGTTTAGTTCAAAAAGTCCTGTAGGATTTCCCCCAAAAATTCTTCTCTCACTTGCGCTCTCTGTAGAGTCGGGGTTGTATATCTTTTTTCTTTCCATTTTCTAGTTCTTCCTTGCAGTTATTACCTCATTATACAATTAAAAGCTATATCCTACACCAAGGTAGGCAGAAGAACTTGAAAAATCATTGCTTAACATCCCAAAACTTTCCACTTCAAAAACATTAAACATATCAGCTTTGACTTCGTCCATGCTCCAATTTTTCTTGCTATATCCAAGAGTGATGTGAAATTTTGGATATTGTGGCAGTGGTGCATAAGTAACTCCCAAATCAATCACGCTGTAGCCTCCATCGATATCCATGCTTGAGCGAATCCAATCGTTTTCAATTGTTCCTGTTTGGTATCCAAAACTAAAAGTTCCATAGGTTAAAAGGTTAGGCATGATTTGATAACCTCCAGTTATCGTTGGACCTAGTTTGTAAGTTTTGATATGTGTTTTGGTCGCTTCTAAAACTTTATAGGTAAATTCGATAGTTTTTTTGAGGTCTTTCATCTCCATAACAGGCATGGATAATCCTGTATTTATCCCGATACCTAGAAAATTGTTTTTCTCTCTATAAACATCATATCCCAAGCCAAGATTCAAGTCAAATCCACGAACTTTATAGGTACTTGGTGTTGGAATCGGTGTGTAGTTATCAATCGCATCGTTAATTGAACCAACGATGGGAAATTGATAAGTTATTGGGTATGACATAAGTGTTGTCATCTGGTCAACAAAATCACTACTGTATATATCGGCGTTGTAAAAATAGTAGAGGTTTGCATCTCCAAAATTGGCATGAGATTCTGATAATGAAATAGTATTGATATCCAATTCAAATGAGGTGTTCATAAACTTTGTGATACCCATTTCCCACTCAAATGTTCCATTTCCAAGACGAAGCTCTGCTGACTGAAGAGATGAGATAATTATAAAAACTGAAAATAATTTTAATTTCATTGGATTCCTTTAAGAATTTGATATAATCTTAACATGAATTTGATATTATATTAACATGAAAAAGATAACTATGATTTTAGCACTTCTTGTGTTGTTTACATCTGCAAATGCCGCTACGAATTCCATCAAACAAAAAACAGCATTAAAGATGCTAAATGTCATGAATAAAAACAGACTACTTGATAGACACATAAATAGCATGATAAAAATGGAAGTTGCTGGAAATCCACTTTTGTCTATGAAACAAAAAGAGGTTACAAGGTTTTTTCATCGCTATGCAAGTTTTTCAAAATTAAAATCTGAGTTAGCTCGTATTTACACAAGAGAGTTGACGATAAAAGAGATGCAGCAATTTACCGCTTTTTTTGATACTTCAGTCGGGCAAAAGATGATTTTGAAGATGCCTCGTTTAATAGGGTTAAGTTCAAATTTGGCACAGAAAAAGATTCAAGAGCGTTATCCTGAACTTATCAATACTTTTTTAAGAAGATAAAAGATGAAGTATCTGTTTTTACTATTTGTAACATTGTTATTTAGTGGCTGTATTCAAAATGTTAAGTCATGGGAAAAAGGAACTTTATCAAAGTCTCAGATGCAAGATACGGGAGGGCATACGCTTTTAAAAAGTGTTAAAGAGCAGATATTTATCTCCAAAGAGGCAAGTCGTGGTGGTGGAACTGCTGGTGGAGGAGGGTGCGGATGCAAGTAAACCACTCTTTTTGGGTTGCGACTCTTCTGTTTACCACTTATGTTCAAGCTGAGGATTATGTCACGACACAGTTTATGTTTTATGATGAAGATGCAGAGACGACAAAGATTGTAGCCCCATCTTTAGAGGTAAATCTTGATTTTGGAAACGACTATACCCTAAACTCTAAATTTTCTGTAGATTCAGTTAGTGGTGCTTCCAAAATATTTTATGATAAAAGTTATGACGCTAGTAGTGGGGCATCTCCGTATCGACATGGTAAGAGTAATCCTTCAGCTTTTGCAAGAGGGCAAGAGGTAAATTCAAATGATATTAGGTATGGTTTGGTTGATTATTATGATATTCGGTTTTTTGGTGGATTTAACTTGACTAAAAGGTTTGAAAGTCGTGATGAGATGAGCGTTGGTGTTTCGTATAACAATGAGTATGATTATCATATTCCTGAGGCTTCACTCTCTTATATGCACTGGTTGGATGAGCGTAAAAACAGTTCAATTGAGGGGTCGTTTGCCATGCAGCGTGGAGATGTTTTGCTCTGGTGTAGTGAAAACAGCGAGTGTGATACCAACAGTGGTGCAAGTAAAATCTATCATCAATATATCTATAATGCATCTTTGTCTTATGCTCAGACCATAGATGCAAAGTCTCAGGCTAAAATCACACTTTTTGGTGCAAGTGAAGCAGGATATTTAAATAACCAATATATGAATGTTGTGCGAAATAAATCAGGCAGACTATTTATCGAAAATGAGCTTAGACCTGATAGACGAAAAGCTTATGGGGCAAAACTTACTTATGCAAGAGCCGTAGATGATAAATTAACACTGCATGGAAGTTATCGTTATTATCGTGATGATTGGGAAATTAGCTCTCATACGATAGAGAGTGAGATTTATTATGAGTATAACAACAAGCTTACTTTTGAGGGAGCTTTGAGATATTATACGCAATCAAGTGCGGAGTTTTATAGTGGTCGAAGTGACTACTTTACGACTGAAAAATATGCTTCAAGTGATTTGCGTTTGGGAGAGATGAATTCGATGAATTATCTTTTGGGCATGGATTATAAGAGTAGTTCTAACATGAACCACTATTTTATGGTTGATTATTATGAGCAAGATAATGATACTTATGCTATTTCTTTGATTGTGGGGCAGAAGTATAGGTTTTAAGAAGGTCTTTTTATCGTATATCCTATACCTCTTATATTGACTATGAAGTCCTCTTTCAGTACTTTTTTTAGACGATTTATTTCTGCTCTAATGGTGGGTATATCTATCTCTGCATCATTCCAAACATACTCTAAAAACATATCATAACTAACTACTTGACTTCTATTTTGAGCAAGTAGTTTGATGATTTCTAATTGTCTTTTTGGTAGGATTTGGACTTCATTATCGAAGCGAAGGGTGGATGAGAGCATATCGAAACTATAGCTTGTTGAGAGTCTTAGATGTGCATGTGGAACATATCTTGACTGGAGTATTTTATCGATTCTGATGGTTAACTCTTTTAAGTGAAACGGCTTTTTGAGATAATCATGACAACCCAAATCAAAGGCATGAGATATATCTTCAATATCTGCTAATGCACTGATGTAAATAGTGGGGATTTGTATCTTTATCTCATGGATAGATTCAAGTAGCTCAAATCCGTTGAGACCAGGTACATTGATATCCAAAATGAGAAGGTCAAAGGAGTCAGTTTTTATGGCTTCATATGCATCATTTCCATTTCTGAAACTTGTCACGATATGTCCCGTTGTTTTGATGTGCTTTGTTATGGCATCATTTAAGAGATGGTCATCTTCAAGAAGTAAAATTTTCATGCGTAATCTTCTTTAAACTGGTAGGTAAAGCTTGTTAAGTTTTCATCAGATTTTAGTTCGATTTTGATATTTTCTTCTTTGCAAATTTGTTTTACTAAACTTAGCCCAAGACCTAATCCTGACTTTGTTTCTGCTTCACGATAGTAAGCTTCAAAAACTTTTTCTCTGTTTTGTATATGTGTAGACTTACTTGAAACTTTAAAAAGATAATCTTCTAAAACTATCGTAATAGGTTCATTTTCATGTGTGTATTTGATAGCATTTGTTAAATTGTTGTCGATGATTCGTTGTAGTTTTGTCTCATTGATATAAAGTGTTATATCGTTTTTGTTTGTGGTAAAGATAAAAGAGAGCTTGGATTGAATGGCGAGTGGATTAAAAAAATCGATTCGACTTTGTATAAAATGAGATAGATTTATCCTCTGTTTGAAATCCTTAATTTGGTCTTTTCTCATAAGATAGCTGAGGTTATCAGAGATATTAAAAAGATTTTTAGTGGCTGCTTCGATGTTGGAGAGGTATTCACTTTTTCCATGGTTCATCTCAAAAAGTTCTATGTTGCTTATGATGACAGAGATGGGCGTGTTTGTCTCATGTATGGCATGTCGGATAAAGAGTTTTTGAGACTCTAGTAAGTTTTGAACTTTTTTGGCTTCATTGGCGTAATCACTAGTGGATTGGTTTATAAGATGTGTTAATGCTTGGATAGTGGTTGCATAGTCGTTGTGTTCACGAGATAGTTTAGATGTTTGGTGTGTTAGCTCTTTAAGCTCGGAGGCTTCTGAGAGTGCGACAACGGTTAAGGATTGGTTTAAGAGTTCATTTTGTTCATCTTTATGAAAAAACTCTCCATAGGTAAAAAAACCAACTGTTGTAGCACTCATGGCAAAGGGTTTTATCTCCATTTGGATAAATCTTGGCATGTAGCGTCGTCTTGCCATGCATGAGTAGATAAAAAAGCTTTCGACAGAGTATTTGTAGATATGTTCAAGTGAGCTTAGCGACTCTTTTAAGATAAGTTCAGCATTTCCAAATCCTAATTTTACTTTGTCCCCACATGCAAGGTTCCCTGCAAAATTTAGTGAATTATCCTCATTTTTTGAAAGGACTGCCCGCGCAATCTGATAACCATTTTTTTCGACGATGAGTGGAAATTCTATGCCTGTTGCTGGTAATTTATCTACGACATCTTGACCTAAATATTTTGCATAAAAATCAACAGCACTCATGCCATCGATAGTATAAACTCTATTGTTCTTAACTTTTTCAATGGTATGCTCTAAACCTATCGTTTGCCAATTAAAACTAAATTCATTTTTGACATGTAAACTATCTGAATTGAGAGATACTCCAACAGCACCACTTTGTAGTATGTTTGCACCTTCTCCGATATAAGTTTGTATAAAACGACCATTATCTCCTGCCATGCCTCCTGCTATGACAACATGCGGAGCAATACTTTGAATTCCTTTTAAAAACTCTTCGCCGTTTGAGGTTGTACCATCCGTAAAAAGAATAAAAAGTTTTGTATTTTTAGTGATGAGGTTTTTTGCAAGATGCACGCCATTTTGAAAACTATCATCCGTATCTGCATAGGCACTTTTGATAGAGGTATGTTTAAAAATAGAGATAGAGATAATAATCTCTTCAACAGATATCTCTTGATTATTTATCTCCCCATCAGTTGTAGTTGCGATACATTTTGCTTGGGGAAGTTCACATGTTAATTTATCCAAGATATCTGTAATGGTTGCTTTATCGCCACCACAAAATATTTGGATAAGGATATTTTGTTTAGATTTGTATTTTTGGAAGTTTATAAGATGATTTAGAGGTTGGTTGTCAAGCTTAAAAGTCTCAGTTGTCATGTTTTTACCCAAAATTATTTTTATTTATTGACATTATGACATTTTTTATAGAAATATATAAAATAAGGAGTATAATAAGAATATTAAAAATTATATAAAGGTGTGAGATGGAAGACCAAATTAAGAATACAAATCCTGAAACTATTATCGTTGACAACCAAGAGGTAGATCTTGACCTATTTATTGAAGCGTTTAAAGAGTTAAAAACTTCGCAGACGACAGAGAGTAAAGCAAAGATGAAATACCGACAAGAGCAAGAGTTAAAACCTTATCAAGCAGAGCTTATAAAACTGCAGAAACATTTAGAAAATAACAATAAAAAAATGATTATCCTTTTTGAGGGGCGAGATGCTGCTGGAAAAGGTGGAACGATAAGACGAGTTACAAGATATATGAATGAAAAACATTATCGCATCGTGGCACTTGGAAAACCTACGGAAGAGCAAAAAACGCAATGGTTTTATCAAAAGTATATTAACCATTTTCCACGAGGTGGAGAGATCGTTCTGTTTGACCGTTCTTGGTATAACAGAGCGATGGTTGAGTCTGTATTTGGTTTCTGTACGCAAAAAGAGTATGATGATTTTATGAGAGGTGTTAAAGGTTTTGAAAAAGATTTGGTGAGGCAAGGGACGATACTTGTGAAGCTTTACTTTTCTGTAACCAAAGAGGAGCAAAATCGTCGTTTTGAAAAAAGAAAAACAGACCCTTTAAGACAATGGAAATTAAGTGAGATTGATGTTCAAGCCCAAGAGAAATGGGATGACTTCACAAACACAAAATATGAGATGCTAAAACAAACCCATGGACACAAAACCCCATGGACAGTTTTACGCTCAGTTGATAAACACAAAGCTCGATTAGAAGCTATAAAAGTGATTTTAAATAGTGTAAATTATGAAGGAAGAAATGAAGAATTAGAGTATATAGCAGACCCTAAAGTTGTGATATCAGGTTCTCGTGAGATAGAAATTATGGAAGCACAACAGATAAAGAAAGGTAAGTTTATAGGTTAAGTTTCAACCCCTCAATATACTTAAAATATTTTATATTGTAAGTGATAAGTTCGTAACGGTTTGTGATAGCTGTTGCGGCAATCAAGCTATCGGGGATATCTAGAGTATGGCTTTTAGCATAAGCTTGGATAAGCTTTGTAGCTTTGATAGATATCTCTTTGTTTAAATGTACGGTTTTAAATAAGGAGATGAATTTTTCAATTTTTTTAACTTCAGCCTTGTTAAGCGCCCCGTAGTATAGCTCCATAGCAGAAATCGAAGATATGAAAACTTTACCTGAAATATTTTCTATTTTCTCTATCGTATCTTGGTCTCCTTTTAGAATCTCTATCAGGATATTTGTATCTAAAAGTGTCATTTCCAAGCATCTTTGCGAATACTTTCTTGTGTTATATCTTTATCTTTCCACATGCCTGAAAACTCTGAAAAATTTAACTGTTTGGGTTCTTCTTCTTCATCGTTCAAGTTCTTTTTAAGTGAGTCTCTTATATGTGCTGAAAGAGAGATGCCTAAACTGTTTGCTTTTTGTTTTAACTCTTCAAGCATGGTCTCTTCAAAATAGATTTGTGTTCTTTGCATCATGAATCCTTTATACATCATATTGTTTTTTATGTCAAATTTCTTCATGCTATTTTCATGCTATTTTTATTTTGTATCATGTTGTATTTTAAAAAAAGGATGATTATATGGCATATGCAAGACCAGAGTTCAAAGAGAAGTACGATAATTTTATCGGTGGGGAGTGGGTAGCACCAGTAGATGGAAAGTATTTTGAAAACTTCTCTCCAATTGACAATAAGCTCATTGCAAAAGTGGCACAATCAAATCGTAAAGATATCGATCTAGCAGTAGCAGCAGGGTATGAGGCATTTGAGAGTTGGGGTAAAACTTCAACGGCTGAGAGATCTGCAGTTCTAAATAAAATTGCAGATGCAATGGAAGCAAATTTAGAGAAACTAGCAATTGTAGAATCATGGGATAATGGTAAAGCGATTCGTGAAACAATAAATGCTGATTTACCTCTAGCGATTGACCATTTTCGTTATTTTGCATCGGTGATTCGTGCAGAATCTGGTTCTATTTCAGACTTAGATGCAAATACTGTTTCTCAAGAAATTCATGAGCCGTTAGGCGTAGTTGGGCAAATCATTCCTTGGAATTTTCCTATTTTGATGGCAGCTTGGAAGATAGCTCCTGCTATTGCTGCTGGAAACTGTGTTATTCTAAAAGCTGCTGAACAGACTCCTGTTTCTATTATGGCTGTTATGGAGGCTATCCAGGAAGTTGTACCAAAAGGTGTTATAAATATAGTCAATGGCTTCGGTCCAGAAGCTGGTAAACCACTTGCAACTCATCCAGATATAAGAAAGATAGGATTTACGGGTGAAACTACAACAGGGCGACTCATCATGCAATATGCATCTGAAAATATCATCCCAGTTACACTCGAACTTGGTGGTAAATCTCCAAATATTTTCTTTGAAAGTGTGATGGATAAAGATGATGAATTTTTAGATAAAGCTATCGAGGGATTGGTGCTGTTTGCATTTAACCAAGGTGAAGTTTGTACTTGTCCATCGAGGGCTTTAATCCAAGAGAGTATCTATGATAAGTTTATGGAAAAATGCCTTGAGAGAATAGAAGCTATCAAGATGGGTGACCCAATGGAAGCAGATACTATGATGGGTGCTCAAGCTTCACAAGACCAGTATGAGAAAATTTTAAATTATATGGATATAGGAAAACAAGAGGGAGCAGAGCTTCTTTGTGGTGGAGAGAAATTTGAAAATCCTGCACATCCAGAGGGATTTTATATAAAACCAACAGTTTTTAAAGGTCACAATAAGATGCGAATTTTCCAAGAAGAGATTTTTGGACCAGTGCTTTCAGTTACAACCTTTAAAGATGAAGAGGAGGCTATGGAGATAGCAAATGATACGATTTATGGCTTGGGTTCAGGTGTCTGGTCAAGAGATGTTCATCAAGTTCAAAAGTTTGCCCGTGGTATCCAAGCGGGTCGTGTATGGGTAAATTGTTATCATCTATATCCTTCTCATGCGTCATTTGGTGGATATAAAAAATCAGGAATAGGGCGTGAAACTCATATGATGATGCTTAACAATTATAGACATACAAAAAATGTTCTTATCTCATACGATAAAAATAAATTGGGATTCTTTTAATGGCTATTGAAAGAGTAAGCGTAACTGATAAAGCCAAAGAGGTGATAGATAAGATAAGAGCCGAACATGGAGAGCTTATCTTTCACCAAAGTGGTGGATGTTGTGACGGTTCAGCACCGATGTGTTTTGAAAAAGGCGATTTCATGCTAGGAAGTCGAGATCTTTTGATAGGAGAGATACACGGCTGTAATTTTTACATGGCAGAAGATCAGTTTGAGTATGCAAAACACACACATCTAACCATAGATATCACACAGGGGAGAGGTTCTAGCTTCTCTCTTGAGATACCTATGGGGCTCCGGTTTATTGCTATTTCTAGACTTTTTACAGATGAGGAAGAGAAAAATCTTGAGTCAATTGAGGGCTATTTCGGGTAAAGCTTAACTATAAGCTTTACTTCTAACTTAATCTAATCTTCCAAGTTTTCTTTTTGCTATTTTCACGCTATTTTCACATAGTATAATACTTCCATTACTTTTAAAGTAATAAAATTATTCTACGAGGAGATTTTATGAAAAAAAATATTTTAGGTTTAGCAGTTATTGCTGCATTAAGTGTTCCAGCGTTTGCAACACAGTATATCACTATTGGTACAGGTGGAGTTACAGGTACTTACTATCCAACGGGTGGTGCGATTTGTCGTATGATGAATAAGCAGAGAAAAGTAACAGGTATTAGATGTTCCGTTGAGTCAACTGGTGGATCTGTATATAATGTAAATACGATTAATGCAAATGAGCTTGATTTTGGTATCGCTCAAAGTGATACGGCATATCAAGCTTACAATGGAGAAGGAAAATTTGAAGGTAAGGCTGTTAAGGGTTTAAGATCTGTTTTAGCGATTTATCCTGAGCTTTTAGCTTTTGTTGTAACAAAAAAATCTGGTATCAAAAGTTTAGCTGATGTAAAAGGTAAAAAGTTAAATGTGGATGTTCCAGGAAGTGGAACTCGTATGACTACAGATATCGTACTTGAAGCGTTTGGTATTAAACATTCTGACTTAGCATTGGCAAATGAGCTTAAATCTTCAGAGGGTCCAACGATGTTAAAAGATAATAAAATTGATGGTTACTTTGGTGTATTTGGTCACCCAACTGCAAATATCAAAGATGCTTCAAACTCTGTTGATATAGATCTTGTTGCAATTGAAGGTAAAGAAATTGATGCTTTAGTTGCAAAACACTCTTACTATGCAAAAGGTATCATCTCTGGGACTTTTTATAAAGGTGTTGAGCATGATACTCCAAGTATCGGTGTAAAAGCGGTTCTAGTTACAAAAGACACTATTGATGAGAAAATTGTTTATACATTAGCAAAAACTATTTTAGATAATTTTGATGCATTTAAAAAGCTTCATCCTGCTTATAAAACAATTACTAAAGAGTCATTGTTAGATGGTTTAGCAGTTCCTCAACATCCAGGTGCTATCAAAGCATTTAAAGAGGCTGGTCTTTTAAAGTAAAGGAAGCGTTATGAAAGAAAATCAGCATCTAGATGAACAATTTATAGAAGATGAAGAAAAACTAGTTGAAAAGCTCGAAGGGCAGAGAAATCTGCCTGAGGGTTCATGGCAATATTGGTTAATTGCTATTTTAGCAGTTGCATGGTCTGCTTATCAGATATATGTTGTTGTAGTTCCTACCAATAGTGTTTTTGTAAGAGCTTTTCATCTTGCGTTTGCTCTAGCTTTGGCGTTTGCCATGTATCCTATGTTTAGAACGCAAAAGACAATGACAACTATTCCTTGGTATAACTTTCTTATAGGTCCAGCTGCTGTTTTAGGGGCTTTGTATATTTATTTTAATTATGATGCTCTAAATGCAAGAAGTGGTGCTTGGTCACCTCTTGATGTAGGTATGGGAATTATGTCGATATTTTTACTTTTAAAAGCAGCTAGAAGAACATTAGGCATGGCACTTCCTGTTATCGCTGTGATATTTATACTTTATGATTATCTTGGGCAATATATGCCTGATATGATAGCGCATAAAGGTGCAAGTATCAATAAGATAGTTGGGCAGATGTATCTTACAACCGAGGGTATCTTTGGTGTACCATTAGGGGTAAGTGCGAGTTATGTTTTCTTGTTTGTGCTTTTTGGAGCATTGTTAGAGAGGGCAGGGGCAGGAAAGTATTTTATTGACCTAGCTTATGCACTACTTGGTAAATATGATGGTGGGCCAGCTAAGGCCTCAGTCGCCGCATCTGGGATGATGGGTATTATTTCTGGAAGCTCGATCGCTAATACAGTTACGACTGGTACTTTTACAATTCCTTTGATGAAAAAATTAGGATTTCCAGGATATAAAGCTGCCTCAGTCGAAGTTGCGGCGTCTACCAATGGTCAGCTTATGCCCCCAATCATGGGAGCGGCTGCCTTTATTATCGCAGAGTTTTTAGGACTTGCTTATACTGATGTCATTATGGCAGCTGCAATTCCAGCATTTGTTAGTTACTTTGCACTTTTTTATATCGTACATTTAGAAGCAAAAAAATTGGGTATCAAAGGGGAAGATCCTTCCAAATTAGAAAGAGCTTTTGATATCTTTAAAGGGGGACTTCACTACATAATCCCTATCTTTTTCCTTATGTATACACTTATAGGTTTGAGACAATCTCCACAAATGGCAGCATTTAACGCTATTCTTTTTATGATGCTTATTATGGTGATTCAAAGACCTGTATATGCACTAATGGAGGGAAGAAAGATAGATGGTGCAGTTTTGATTAGTGGTTTTACAGATATTGGACATGGCATGATAAATGGTGCTAAAAACATGGTTCCTATCGCTATCGCTACGGCGGTTGCTGGTATTGTGGTTGGTTCTGTAACTCTTACTGGAATTGGATTGATTTTATCTGAAGTAATTGAAGAGATATCAGGTGGTTATATCGTTGCTGTGCTTTTCTTTACAGCAATTGTATCACTTGTACTTGGTATGGGGCTTCCAACAACGGCAAACTATATCGTTATGGCAGCACTTACCGCTCCAGTAATTATGGAACTAACTGGTACTTTAGGTTATGTGATACCTGCAATTGCTGCGCATCTGTTTGTCTTTTATTTTGGAATCTTAGCTGATGATACGCCACCTGTGGGAATGGCGGCTTATGCCGCCGCTGGGATTGCTAAAAGTGATCCGATAAAAACAGGTTTACAGGGTTTTGCTTATGATATTAGGACTGCGATACTTCCGTTTGCATTCTTTTTCAATAATAAACTTTTGCTTATAGCAGGGGTGGATCCACTCGATCCTAATAATCCAAGTGGTTGGCAATGGATCACAAATCCTGGGGAAATAGTATTGATATTTTTTACGGCAACTGCTGGAATGTTTGCTTTTTCATCCGCAACACAAGGTTGGGTTTTAACCAGAACCAGCGGATTTGAAAGATTGTTACTTTTAGCTGTTGCACCGTTTATGTTAGTGCCAAATATCATGGCAGAGAAGTTAGGTTTAGGGAGTGAGTACATATCATATGTAGTAGGTTTTGGACTATATGGATTAGTCTATTTTATGCAAAAAAACAAAGTTAAAAATTAAATTTAGGAGTTATGAATGAAGAAAGTTTTATTATCTGCGATAGCAGTTATTGCTATGACACAAACGGCATCAGCAGCTGACACTTTAGGTGAGGCTTTAAAAAATGGAGACTATAGTATGAATGCTAGAGTTTTCTATTTTAACAGAAGCTTTGACAATACTGCACCAAGAGCAAGAGCATTAACCGCTGGTGGAATCATGAAGTATGTTAGTGGTGATTTTATGGGTCTTAAAATGGGACTTGCATATTATGGTAGTGCACGAATTGGTGGATTTTATACAAGAGATGAGGGAAGTGGTACAAGTATTTTAGGACGAAGTGGTGAAGATTTAAACTTTCTTGGTGAAGCGTATTTAGAGTATAATACTGGAAATACAATGATTAAAGTTGGTCGTCAACAACTTGCAACTCCATTAATTCAAAACCATGATCTTCGTATCCTTCCTTCAGTTTATGAAGCTGCAATCATTAGAAATAAAGATATTGCAAATACAATGCTAGAAGTGGGTTATATCAAAGCATATACTGGATTTACATCTAAAGAGAATGACTTTTTAGATAAAAATACAAATTGGGGTGATAATGGTTTGGCATATGTTTCATTTAAAAACAGCAGTATTGAAAATCTAACTATCAGAGGTCAATATGTACTTACTTTATCAGATGAAGATAATGCAGGTAATACACTTACTAGTCAAACAGAAGATTATAGATATTTAGATGCTAAATATGCATTAACAGAGATTGGAACAAAAACTTATATTAAATTACAATATGGTGGAAACTCTTATGCTAATGCAGATGATTCAACATTGATTGGTGCAAAAGCTGGAACAACTGTTGGTATGTTTGATTTAGCGTTACTATTTGATCAAATTTCAGACAATAGATTTAGAGCAGTTGAATCAGGTCCTATGTACTCTGATTGGCAACAAGGATATGGCAACTATGAAGCAAGTACGGCATTTGGTGGTCAAATCGTAGCACACCCTATGGCTGGACTTAGTGTAAAGGTTGGCTATGTAGATGTTGCTGCTGATGAAGGAAATGTAAGAGATGATTTTGCAGAGACAAATGTTGATATAAAATATAAATTAACTGATTACTCAAAAGTTAGAGTGAGATATTCTCTAAAAGATCAAACAGATGAATCAGATCGTGAAGATAGAGATGATTTCAGAGTTATTTATTACCTAAACTTCTAAAAAAAGCTCCTAAGAGGAGAGAAATCTCCTCTTTCAA
>DQTU01000180.1 GCA_015662615.1 Campylobacterales bacterium
TAAAAAACAGAAACAACAAGCTACTTTTAGAGAAGAAGATTTTTTGAGTTATGCACTCTTTGCTACTTATGGCATCATGGATAATCACAATGCTAAAAAGACAGGTTTTAGTGAAGATGATGCCCAAAAAGTTATCGATGGATTGTGGTATGGGACTAAAAATCTTATCACTCGTTCAAAAATGGGACAAACTCCTAGATTTATGCTTGTTATTACCTACAAAGATGATACTTTTGCTGGTGATTTAAATAATAGTATTGATTTAAAAAGTGATAAAGATGATGAAGCGATTAGAAGTATTAATGATTATAAAATAGAGTTTAAGAGGCTTAAAGCAAAACTTGATAGATATAAAAATGCTATTGAAAAAGTAGAGTATCTTGTTGATTTTGATTTTTATGAAAATCATAAAGAGCAGTTTGACAGTAGTTGGATAAAGATAGAGAGATAAGAAATGTCTTTTATCGCATTTAAACTTACAGGAGATTATGCACACTTTTCTCATCCTGCTACGATTTACTCTAGCTTGACTTATCCTATCCCTCCTAAAACTGCGGTTATGGGCTTTTTAGGTGCATTGATAGGAGAAGAGGAGCATTTTAAGTTAGGTGATATAAAATACAGTATCAAAGTAGACAAAGAGATAGTAAAAAAGAGTTTTGTTTTCAATGGTATCCGTAAAGCACTCTCTTCAAACATGCATCTAAAAGAGGGATGTCAAAACTCTAGTGAGAAAAAACAGTTTTATAGAGAGTTGATTCGTGCACCATCCTATACGGTATTTCTTGATTTATCATCGCTGGATGAGGTTTATATAGAAAAGATTACCATATATCTAAAAGAGCATAAAACAACTTTTACACCTTATCTCGGTATCAATTTTTGTATAGCTGACTTTGATTGGATAGAGATAGAAAAAGTTGAAAAGATAGAGGATAACATTTGTGAAATCGGCACTTTTACACTTAAAGAGGATTTTCAATTTGATATAGAAAACTTTGATGTAAAACTTACTACTGCAAATATGGCTTGTGGGGTTGAAGAGGGAAGAGTTTTTAAAGACTTTCAAGAGTTTATAGTTGAGATAAGTGGGGGGAAAAGTATCAAGTCTAAAAATAGGGATAATATCTATCAGATAAATGATGACAAGGTTTATTTTGTTTGATGAGTTTTTTTCTCATCCTGATAAACTTTATGTCAAACATATAGGCAATATGATAGATGAAAGTGATACTTCACTAGAGAAAAAAGTAAAATATTTTCACGATATTGCTAAGTTGAAGAATAGTTTTCAAGCCTATATCCGTGAGCCTGAAAAAGGAGGAACAGAAAAAAATCATACACTCCTTTCAGGGTATCTTTTTTTACTTAATAATGATTTTGAAAACAGAGATATGCTTTTTGGTTTTTTAGCTATCGTTTCACATCATCGTGATGTAGAAAACTTTTTTGCATTAAATGAAGCCAATAGAAATATAGGAAAGTATTGTACACGCTCAAAGGAGCTTTATTTTTTAGATGAGGTAATTTCTCACGCTAATCATTTAGGATTTTATGAAAATATAGAAGGAAGTATTGAATCATTAGAACTAAAGATAAAAGATTATCAACGATACTTGAGAGATGCAAAACGCAAAAAAAGCTTTGAGTATAAGGATTTTATAGACTTTAAAAAACTGTATGCGTCTCTCATTTATTGCGATAAATATGAAGCGATATTTAGCATAGAGAAAGAGGCTAAAAAAAGTATAGATAGCACTTTGCTAAAAATGTATATTGATAATTTCCCCTATCATAAAAAACGAGATACTTTTAGAAAATTTGTTTTAAACAATTTTGATGACACACATAAACTTTTTACACTTACTGCTCCAACTGGTTATGGAAAGACATTGACAGCTTTGGAGTTTGCTCTAAAATTCAACAAAGAAAAAATTATTTTTTCACTCCCTTTTACTTCTATTATTGACCAGACGGAAGAGGTTATAGCTGATATATTTCAAAAGAGTGATATTGATATTTTCAAAGTGCATCATAAAACGAGTATCAATGAAAGTGTGGATGAAGATAGATACTCACAAGTTAAATTTTTGATGAGTTCATTTTCTGGTGAGATAAATATCACAACACTTTATCAAATCATTTTTGCACTCTTTGGCAATAAAAATAGAGACAATGTTAAGTTTAATCAATTTAAAAACTCAGTAGTTATTATAGATGAGGCCCAAGCGATTCCGTACGCTTTTAGGAAAGATTTTATAACACTATGTGAGTTAATTTCACAGGCGATGAATACAGTTTTTATCTTTATGTCGGCTACGATGCCAGTAGTAGGCGATAGATTTAAAGAGATTTCAAATAGGGAGTATTTTACAGAGCAAAACCGATATGTTTTAAAGTGGTTAAGTTTAGAAAATGGGCAAGATACTTTAGTAGAGAAAGTAGGAGCAGAAGCCAAAATAAAACATACACTTTGTGTTGTAAATACCATTAAAAAAGCCCAAGAACTTTACCTAAAATTTAAAGATAATTTTGAGTGTTATTGTCTTAACGGCTACATAACTGATAATGATAAGAAAAAAGTAATTTCAATCATTGCAGAGAGATTAAAACAAAATGATACGAAAATCTTATTGATTTCCACACAGTCTATAGAAGCAGGGATTGATTTAGATTTTGAAGTGGGTTTTCGTGAAGTTGCTCCTATCAGTTCTATTATACAAACAGCAGGCAGGGTTAATCGTCATTTTGGAGAGAATCAAGGTATTTTATATATTTTTGATGATATCTGTGGATATTCTGATTTGATATATGGAGATTTACAGCTTATCAGTAAAACATTATTTGGTATTTTAAAAGAAAAAGATATACCTGAAAATGAGATACTAGGGTTAAGCCAACTATACTTTGAAAAGATAAATGCACAATTGGAGCAATACAAGATAGAAGGTGAAGTCAAAAAATTGGAATTTTCTAATATTCATAAAAAAATTGAAGATATCATGGAAAATGGTAATTTTAAAGAGTTGATTATCATTGAGCCGTATGATGGATTTATCAAAGAGATAGAAGTTGATTTGTTAGAAATTAAAAAGTTAAATATGGATAAGTTTAAACAAAAAGATTTTACTCAAGGTGTTGTAAAAAAGTTGTTACAGTATGGTGTAAATGTTTCTAAAAAAGATATTGATAAATTTAAAACTAACTGCAATAAAGTAAAATACCTTTTTGAAATGTTGTACTTGCCGTATGGTGCACCTGAATATGATATTTTGTATGGTGTTAAAAAACATCAATTAGAAATAAGGGAAAGTGATATTTTTGGATAAGTTTATTTGACAATCCACACCCAATCTCGCTATAATCACACAATAAATCATACGATACACCATACGAAAGGAAAATGATGACTATTGTAGCCAATGACCTTAGAACAAAAGGGGTTAAGATACTTAAAGAGGCACTTGGAAGATGCCGATGAGGCTTTTATTAGTGTTAGAGGTGAGTCAGAGTTTGTTGTGATGCGTACTGAAAACTATGAAAAGTTAAAATCTTATGAACTTGATATCGCTTATATGGAAGCTATAAAGGATATAAAAAATGGTAATTTTAAGAGTGTTAGTGCAGATGAACATATAAAAGAACTCAAAAATGCTTTACGAGATCATTGAGCCGAGTTCTTATAGAAAAAGAGCCGTAAAGTTTTTTAAAAAGCATCCTGATTTACTTGAGCGGTATGAAAAGACGATTAAGTTGATGGAGCTTGACCCTTCTCATCCCTCTCTCAGACTTCATAAACTCAAAGGTTTATTGGCAGAGTATCACTCTATATCTATCTCGATGAAGTATAGAGTCATCATAGAGTTTGTTATAGAAGATGGAAAAATTATACTGATTAATATAGGCACACATGATAAAGTTTATTAAAATTGAAAATCAAAAGATTGTAGTGTTGACACTTTTTAGGAAAAACTTGCCAAATGTTTGACCCCTCTCTCATCACTGGCACACTCATAAACTACTACACAACTTGTCATCGTGAAGCATGGCTTTATTCACGAAAAATATCTGCTGATCAATGGGATGAAAATATCTTAATGGGTAAAGCCTTAGCCGATATCAAAGAAGAGCAACTTCAACAGTTTCCATTTTCAAATCTAAAGTTTGACAAGATAGGTAAGCAAAGAGGGCATTATCTGGTTACTGAGTATAAAAAGACTATGAAAAATCCTGATGCGGCAAAGATGCAACTTCTTTTTTATATGTATCAGTTGAAAACTTCGCTAAAATTAAAAGAGATAAATGGCAAAGTGATTTCTGGAAAAAGTTGTGTATGTTGCGGGTAGTGAGGAAAATATGGTAAAGATTATACTACCCCAAAAGTCAAGACAACTCA
>DQTU01000203.1 GCA_015662615.1 Campylobacterales bacterium
AAGAAGATGGTGATATTGATGAAAATGTAGATTTCTTTGTAGTACTTGGAAGTTTATATAATGATGGTCAATATAATGTTATGTATGAAAATGCAATGATTCTTGATACTAAGGGTGCAAGAACAGGAACAGTTCCAACAGGAGCAGCGCTCCCAGAAGGTGGATTCAATAAATCTTTAGATGCTGGTACTGCAAACTTAACGGCACTATCTTTACAGGTTGATGGTATCGGTGATGAGATTAATGATTTTCTAGATAACACAACAGCATTTGTTTCACTTGCTATGACAAATTATGATCCAGATAGTGGACATCAACTTTTAGGTTCGTCTGATAGTGAAAGAGGTACAGGTTATTGGCTTGGTGCTACAATCCCTGATATGATTACAGAAGATGGAAAGTTTGGTGTGGAGTATAACCATGGTTCACAATACTAGACTCCAATCACATGGGCAGAAGATACAGCTATCGGATCAAAAATGGTGGTTAGAGGTAGTGCTTGTGAAGCATACTGGAATTTTAATCTTTTTGGTGTTAAAAACTTAGCATCACAAATCAGATATACTCATATCCAACACGACTATACGCCAAATATCAGATGTTCAGGTTGGGTAACACCTGTAGCAGTTGATATCGAAGCTGATGATATAAGATTTTTTATTAGATATAGTTACTAACATTTAAAAAGGCTTAGCCTCTCATGGTTAAGCCTTTTTAACCTTTCTCATTTTAAATTTACACTCTCATATAAGTTTAATATATATTTCACTATAATTCCTCATAATTAAAACTTATACTAGGAGTTCGAATGAAGAAATATATCGCTATGTCAATGGTTGCTGCGTTTGTTGTGTCAAATGTGTCGGCTGCGGATTTAAAAAATGTGCCTATGGCAAAAACTTACCCGATGGATACGGTTGCATCAACTGTAGCTAAAGTAGCAACACCAGTTGTCAAATCAGTAGCAAAGGCACCTATGAAAGTTGCTGTAGCAACACAAGCTGTAAACTATGATGCTAAAATTGAAAAATTAGAAAAAAGTATCAAAAAACTTAATAAAAAGTTAAATGCAGTTAAAGCACATGATGCTAAGGATAATATCAAATGGAGTGTTGATTTTAGAACTTCATTAGATAGTATCGAGTATAAAACTGCTGAAGGTCTTACTCATAAGAATGACGCTATCTTTTCAAATAGACTTTGGTTAAACATGGCATATGCTCCAAGTGATAATATGATTTTCAAAGGTCAATTATCTTACAACAAAGCTTATGGTGCCTCACCTAAAGGTGCATTTGGATTAGATCAAAGAGGAAATTCACACTCTTTTGATACATTTGACTGGGTTACGAATGAAACCTTAACCAATGATTCTATTAAACTAAAAGAAGCATACTGGTTATACATGAGTGACTCTCTTTTTGGATCTGGTATCGATTGGACTGCATCATTTGGTAGAAGACCGTCTACAAATGGTTTTCTTGTCAGCCTTAGAGATAATGACAAGCCTGCTTCTCCAATGGGACATATGATCAATATGGAATTTGACGGTGCAAGTTTTAAATTTGGACTAGAGAAAGTTACTGGTGTCTCTGGAATGTATTGGAAACTTTGTCTTGGTCGAGGTCTTACAAATGCAAGAGCTAGATTTAACATGGATACAGGACTAGCATCTTCTGGTGATTACTCAGAAGATAAATCAACAATGGAAAATGTAGATCTTGCTGGATTTATCTTTGTTCCTTATGATAATGGTCAGTACAAAATTATGTCAACATACTATAGAGGATTTAATGTACCAGGTTTTGTGATGGCTGATGCAAATATGTTCACAAATCCAGAGGGTAATTCAGGTATGGTTACTTCGGATATGAATCTAAATCAAAATGTAAGTTTACGAAATTTAGGTGATATGGATGGTGCTGCGCTATCTTTAAAAGTTGATGGTATTGGTGATGGAATTAGTGATTTCCTAGATAATACAGTATTTTTTGCTTCATTTGGTTGGTCAAAATCAATGCCCGATAATGAAATCGCAAGTATGAGCACAGCATTGTCTCAAGGTGTTGCAGCTGCTGGTGGTGTTGATAATATGATGGCTGGTATGAATCAGCAAGTTGGAGCAGGTGTTGCTCAAGCAATGGCTGGTGGAATGAGTCAAGAAGATGCTGTAGCATTAGTAATGAGTGGTATGGAAGCTTCTATGGCAGGAATAGAAGGTATGTTAGGTTCAAATGATGATGAAACGGGTACTTCTTACTGGCTTGGTTTACAATGGCCATGTCTTTTGGTTGATGATGCTAAATTTGGTGCAGAATTCAATCACGGTAGTAAATACTGGAGACCATTTACTTATGGTGAAGATACACTTGTTGGATCTAAGTTAGCAGTTCGTGGTGATGCATATGAATTTTACTGGAGTAAAAAGCTTATGAAATCATTTACTATGCAGATCAGATATACAAAAATTGATTATGAGTACACAGGAAGCCAAGGATTTTTTGGTGGAAGCGGTACACCTATGACAATGGATGAAGCTAAAGCTTTTGGAATGGATCCAATTGAAGAAGCTCAAGATATTCGATTATCTTTTAGATATAGATTCTAAG
>DQTU01000319.1 GCA_015662615.1 Campylobacterales bacterium
ATATCTCTGATGATGTAAAAACAAGTACAGTTGATGTATCTGATGATGTTAGAAGTAGTACAGAGAAAGCGTCTGATGACTTAAAAACAAGTACAACTGAAATCTCTGATGATGTTAGAGATGCTTCAAATGAAGTAACAAAAACAATCAGTGAAGATGATTATAAAGAGTATCAAAAACTAAAAGCAAAATTTGGAGATAAGTAACCTTATCCTTTTTACTACTGCTAGCATCAAAGCTAGTAGTAGTTTTCAATTATTTTTTCTATGTTGATTAAGTTTTGTCACTATAGAAAATATAATTTAATGAAGGAGGGTGTGATGTATTTTCAAAGATTTAAAAAACTTGGTGCAGTTTTTCTACTGCTATCTTTAATCCCTATCTTTTCATTTGCTGTAGAAAAAAGTGAGGTAAATGCAACTTACATATATCTACCGAAAATTCCAAAAGTTGAAGCAAAAGCTGTTACTCCAATCATGCCAAAGAAAGCAACACTTGATATATCAAAAGCTTCTACTACGTTAAAAGTTCCACCTGTCATTACCGTTGTGCCTGAAGTAGAAAGTGCAGATAGAACAATTAGTCTCAAAGAGTACCAAGAGTATCAAAAATTGAAACAGAAAATAAAAAAAATTAATACTGTGATAAAAAAGGAGAGAGCATGAGTAAAAGGGGTTTTAAATTTGTAGGATTGATTCAAGTAATTGGATTGATAATGATGCTTTTTGCAGTACCATCGTTTGCTAGTGAGAATAAACATTTAGCGATTATTCATACTATCAAAGGTGATAAAGCAGAGATAGAAGCGAAATACAACAAATTTGTAGAAGAGACTATAAATAGTGTTGATTTTAAACTCTCTGATCCACATAAAAGAGTAAATGATGCTTATAAGAAAAAATATGGAAGCACAAAGCTAGATATTTTAAGTTTTATGTCCGTTTCAAATGAGAAAGTTGTGAAACCAATGTTTAATGTAGATCCAAGAATGGCAGGTTTTGCTCCATTTAATCTACTTATCTATAGAAGTTTGGATGATGATACTACAAAAGTAGGGCATATCATGCCAGAAGCGATGCTTGATATCATTGGTATAAGTGACCCTAAACTAAGAGAAGATTTTATTAAATCTTTTGAACCACTAGATAAGTTGATGAAAGAGGAACTTGGTGGAGAGATAAGTTATATCGATATTAAACAAATGGCAAAACAAACCATGATGAACTTTGAAGTAGAGTTTAAAGAGGGAACTGATCTTGATGATGTTATCGATGATTTCCAAGAGCAATTTGAAGAGAAGTTTGAAGAGAATAAATATATCATTGCAGGGTTTTTAAACCTCAAAGAGACAGATGGTGAAGATACAATTCCTGAATATGATGCATTTTGGAGTTACTCACTATGTCATTTTAAATTTTCATATACAGTATTTGATAATGATGGTGGAGTTCCAGAAGCTGGACTGTTTGCTCCATGTACGATGTATATGTATATCAAAAAAGGTTCAAATAAGATTGTTATAGGTATGCCTAGACTTGAAAACTGGTCTGCCATGTTAGGTATGGAGGGTGAGAGAGCAGAGTTAGCTGTGAAACTTGATGCTGAAATACCACAACTTATGGTTGAGCTTGGGGCGATTGAGACTGAAAATGTAAATCCTCTATTGGCTACAAAAGCCTCTCCTAAAAAAGAGCTAAAAAGTGAAGTTAAAAAAGAGACGCCTAAAGTAGAAACTCCAAAAGCTGCAAATAATATTGTTAAAAAAGTAGCTGCAGTTGCAGTTGCTGCAGCGGTTGCAACTGCTCCAGCGGCAGCTTCAAAAGTAGATGTTGAAAAAGTTGTCTCTTCACAAAATGAAGTGAAAGTAGTTATACCAAAAGTACCAGTTGTACCTACCGCATTGAAAGTTGTTACGATTGGTGGAGGTGAGCCAAGACCAAGAGCACATACAGCACTAAGTACAGAGATACCTCTGAAAGTTAGTAAACCTTCTCACTCTACAACTACTAAACAAAGTGCTCAGAGTAGTGGAGCAACAAATGCAGGAATGACAAAAAATGGTCGAGTAAGTGCATACATAAGAGGTGCTTATATAGAAGCTGATGAGGCTAGTAAAAAACTAACGGATGCAGGTTTTAAAATTTTATCAACTTCCACGGTTGACAAAAAAGGACTTTTGAGTACGATTGTATTTACAAATGATGCTCTTATTAAACTTTCTGATAAAAAAGAGAGAGGTTTTATGGGGACTTTGAGAGTGTTAATTGATAATGACAATAAACAGCTTACGATTTCAAATCCTCTATATTTTTCACGAGCTTTTATGCAAGATGACCATGATGAAAAAGCTGTAATTAAGATTTTAGAAAACATCAATAAAGCATTTGGTGGGCTTAGATCGTCAAAAGATTTCCTAAAGTATACTCTGCTTCCAAAATACCAGTTTATGTTTGCTATGCCTTACTATGAAGATATGATTGAAGTTGGAGAAGCTGGAAGTAGCCAAAAGCTTTTAGACAAAGTAAAGAAAAGTAAAAGCTTTGTGTTTTCGCAAGTTTTATCAAAAGATAGAATTTTGGTTGGTGTAAATCTTGGTAAAAGAACCTCAAAGTTTATTGGAAAAGTAGGAACACATAATGCATTGCTTTTACCTTATCCAATACTTTTAGAAAATGGTGTTGCTATGATATTAGATCCTAAATACTACATTGCGGTCTCTTATCCGCTGTTGAAGATGTCTCAATTTATGAAGATTTCAACAGTCCCTGGAGCTATAGAGAAAGATTGTAAAAAGTTATTTAAGTAAAATTAAGAGTTTTAAATGAAGAAAATTTTGATATGGGTTTTAGTAGCTGCCTCTTGTCTATTTGCAGAGGTTGGTGCTGTAAATGATAGTAAGGTAAGTACTTATTTGCGAGGTGCATTGTTGGATGTAGATAGCGTAAAATCAAAGTTGAGTGAGGGTGGTTTTACAGTTTTATCCTCATCCGCTATCAATGAATCTGGCACACTAACTTCTGTTGTTTTTACTGATGACTCTTTGATCTCTTTGGCAAATAAAAAATCCCGTGGTTTTATGGCTTCGCTTAGGGTTTTAGTAGATAATGAAAATAGCCAAATTAGTATTACAAACCCTTTTTATTTTTCAAAAGCTTTTATGCAAGTTGATAATGATGAAGCAGTTGCCCTTGCTACTTTGTCGAAGTTGACGAAGGTTTTTTCTGGATTAAAAGATTCAAAAGAAAAACTCAAATATAAAAAACTCTCAGGATACCATTTTATGTTTGGAATGCCTTATTATGATGAGATGGCAACAGTTGGAAGTGCAGGCTCTTCAAGTGAATTGCTTGAGCGACTAAAGGCAAAAGATGGTGGAGCAAATCTTATATTTTCACAAAAACTGTCTCAAGACCGTATCTTGGTTGGTGTTAAACTCAGTAATGAAACATCAAAATTTATTGAAAAAATAGGGGTTGAAAATGCTTCTCTTTTACCATACCCAGTTCTTCTTGAAAATGGTAAAGCTAAGATTTTAGCACCGAAGTATTATCTTGCTATATCTTATCCATTGTTGAAAATGGCACAATTTATGACAATTTCATCAGTTCCAAGTGCCATCGAAAAAGATTGCAAAAAACTTTTTAAATAATACTCTCTTTTTGAGGAGATTTTATATCTCTTCAAAGTTCTAACTATAAATTATTATTATAATACTTCTCTCAGTTTGCTTCGATATAATATAATTATATCTTATATTAGGAGCAGTAAATGAAAAGAGTAGTAATTCTCTCAATGTTGGCAGTAACTGCCATGTATGCAACAAACGGTGACAACATGATAGGCGTTGGAGCACAGTCGCGTGCTATGGGTGGTGCTGGCGTTGGTATGGCTATGGGAACTGATTCGGTTTTTAGAAATCCAGCGTGGATTGTGGAT
>DQTU01000091.1 GCA_015662615.1 Campylobacterales bacterium
AGACAAGATCCAGATATCGTCATGGTTGGTGAGATTAGAGATCAGGAAACAGCATCAATTGCGATACAAGCTGCACTTACCGGTCACTTGATGCTTTCAACCCTGCATACAAATAATACCGTCGCAGCGATCACAAGACTTATAGATATGGGAATAGATGATTTTTTGATTAGCTCCTCTTTGCTTGGTGTTTTATCTCAGAGGTTGGTAAGAAAACTTTGTTCTGAGTGTAAAACTGAAACGAAAGTTCCAGAAGAGATTAGTAATGAATTTGGTGTTGATATAAATGCAAAAGTGTATGAACCAAAAGGCTGCAAGGTCTGTAATTATACAGGTTTTGCAGGTCGTCGTGCAGTTGGAGAACTCCTTGTTATGGATGATGATGTCAAACACATGCTTATCAATAAAATGACCGATTTTGAGATAAGAGAAGCGATGCAGAAAAAGGGTATGAGACTCATTCATGAGCAGCTTTTAGACCTTTATGTTGATGGCGAAACTTCACTACAAGAAATCATAAGAGTAGGGCTGAAAGATTGATTTTTAAATACTCGGGATTTGATAAAAGTGGCAATAAAGTAAAAGCTAGAATTGAAGCTACCGATCTTAATGAAGTAAAAAAGAAACTGAAATCTCGTGGTATTATCTATGACAGCATCAAAGAGTCTGGAGATTCACTGTTTAATAAGTTTAATTTTAAACGAAAACATGTACTCTCAGCCAAACATCTTGCATCTTTATCAAGAAATATAGCGATTTATCTAAAATCAGGTATCCCGATCGTAAATGTTATCCGCTTGGCAAAAACACAGTATGAAAAAGATCCCGTTCTAGTGGATTTTTTAACTTCGTTAGAGACTAGCATGGATGAGGGAAAGAGTTATTATGTTGCTTTAGAGACACAAGAGATCATCGAGTTACCTGCATTTTATAAACAGTCTATAAAAGTGGCAGAAGAGAGTGGAAGTCTTAGTGAAGTGCTTTTTGAGATGGCTCGTTTTGTGGAAGAGGGTGATAAGGTTGAGAGTAAAGTAAAACAAGCGCTTATTTATCCTGGATTTATTGTTATCATCTCAGTCCTTATGGTCGCTTTTATGCTTACCACTGTTGTTCCAAAGATAACAGGAATGTTCACACAGCTAAAACAAGAACTTCCCGGAGTTACCAAGGCGGTTATCGCTATGGGTGATTTTTTGGGTGCTTATTGGCTTGCAATCGCTATATTTGTTATCGTATCCTCTTCAATATTTGGTTATTTAGTTCGAACGAGTGAGTCATTTAAGTTTGCTTATCATAAATTTTTACTCAAAGCCCCTCTTTTTGGAAATATTATACAGACTTTTGAACTAGCTCGTTTCTCTTACATTACTTCAGTTTTAATTCGCTCAGGTGTTACTTTTGTCCATGCGGTAAAGTTAGCTGGTGGGATTTTAGACAATGTCGCCATAAGGGCTCAGTTTCAAGCGGCTGTAAAAGATTTGGTTGAGGGTAAAAAGTTTTCTACTTCACTAGCCAAACATGGAAAGAATATCGACAAATCATTTACCCAAGCCATAGCACTTGGCGAAGAGACAAGTGAAGTTGCTATGGTTATGGAAAACCTAGCAGAACTCTATTTTGAAGAGAATAGAAATAAGATAGATTTGTTCTTATCCCTCATGGAGCCTGTACTTATCTTATTTGTTGGTGCGATGATAGGGTTTATCGTTGTGGCGATGTTGTTGCCGATTTTTTCTATGAACTTAGGTGCGATGTAGTAGGACAATTTTGTTGATGGGGATTATATCTCCATAACCAATCTCTTTTCGTCGAACAATCATAAACTCATAAAAATTCTTAATTATTTAAGATATAGTATTCACAAAAAGGAAACTTTAAATGCAATTAGATAGTGATAAAATCAACAAGATTAATTTCAATATTTTAGAGTGCTTTACTCCCAATAAAGAGCTATTTGTATTTTTAGCAGATAAAGACCGTATAGATTTTATCTACAATACTGCAGCATTAGAGGGAAATGCTATGACTTATCCCGAAGTACAAACTTTGCTAGAGGGCGTAACCGTTGGTGGACATAAGCTAAGTGATGAACAGCAGATACTAAATCAAAATGATAGTGTAAATTTACTTTTAGAAATGATTAAAAAAGAAGAGTTTAAAATCAATAAACTAACACTTTTAAAACTCCATGAAAAAGTAGCCTTTAAAGAAGCGCTCTCTTGGGGTGTGTTTAGAAATGCAAATGTAAGAATAGGTGGAACAGAGTATCTACCTCCAAAATCAAGTGAACTTGATAAAATTTTTAATGAGGGTATAAAAGAGCTAAAAAAAATTACACATCCGATTATAAGAGCCATTACTTATTTTTTATTTGGTGCAAAATGTCAGTTTTTTTATGATGGAAATAAAAGAACATCGAGGCTTATGATGAATGGAATTTTATTAAAAAATGGCTATCCAATCCTTAACATAAAAGTCAAAGATAAATTGGAGTTCAATAAGCAGATGTTAGAGTTTTATGATGGAGGGGATATCGTAAAATGTTTGCAATATCTCATAGTGTATTATCATCAGCAAAACAATTATTTATTTGATAACTAACTATATAACCCGCATAAAAACTGCACACAACTTTAACAAAGAACTTGGGGCGATGTAGATAAAATCCTAAAAGGCTTTTATCTAACTTAGTAAACGATAGGTGTAATTTGCATTTTTGTTGATTGATCTATTTCGCTAACATTATTTTCCATTGCATAATCAACAATAGTCAATAAATCTCCATTGATTTAATGATATTTTGAAAACCTGCTTTAGCGGAATCATTCATATCTTTCATGCCATCTGCGAAAAGTCCATTAAACATAAAGTCAGGATTTAAAATTGCAACATTTTTGCCTCATCTTCTCCACCTACATTAATTACGCCCAGTGCTTTAGCTGCATAGGTACTGTTACATACTTCAATAACTTGCACTTTTTTGGTATTTGTTTTTGAATAAGCAAAGTTTGGATTCATAGGTTTTTTGGTTGGAATTTGTATGATGTTTTCTATTATATTTTCATCGGTTGGTGTCATGGTTTCGATTCCCGCTGTAATCCAATTTGCCCCTTTAAATGCGGCATTGTCTTCAGCTGGCTCATTAGTCTCTGGAACATATCTAGCAAAAACTCTTGCTAAGCTCACTACTTTTGCATAAGTGGCGTTATGGTCTATGTTTCGTCAGTGCCTTTAACTGTTGGCATGACTGCAACACGCTCAAAAGGGCTAA